>DAIMEA010000188.1:0-7552 GCA_036725585.1 Prolixibacteraceae bacterium
CCAGCCCGTATTTACTACAAAAATGAAAGCGTTTCACCTGCGGGCAGTCATAAACCCAATACCGCTGTTGCCCAGGCCTGGTATAACAAACAGTTTGGAATAAAACGAATTACAACCGAAACCGGTGCCGGCCAGTGGGGGAGCGCCCTGGCTTTTGCCTGCTCGCTGCTGGGACTTGAATGCAAGGTGTTTATGGTTCGTGTCAGTTTCGACCAGAAACCCTTCCGAAAAATGATGATGAATACCTGGGGAGCGAATTGCGTAGCCAGCCCGAGTACCGAAACAAATGCCGGGCGGGAAATCCTGGCTAAATTCCCCGACACTCCGGGATCGCTGGGTATTGCCATTTCGGAAGCCATCGAACAGGCGGTTACCGATCCCACGGGTGAAACGCGTTATTCGTTGGGAAGCGTACTTAACCACGTTATGTTGCACCAAACCATCATCGGGCTGGAAGTGAAAAAGCAGCTGGCCAAATTCGGTGAAGGTAAACCCGATGTGGTGATCGGATGCGCCGGCGGAGGAAGCAACTTTGCCGGGCTTTCGTTCCCGTTTGTATACGATAAACTCAATGGCAGCGATATCAAAATCATTGCCGTTGAACCTTTTTCCTGCCCAACCCTCACGAAGGCTCCTTTCTGTTACGATCATGGCGATGTGGCTAAAATGACCCCGCTGCTCCCCATGTACAGCCTGGGCCATACCTTTATTCCCGCGCCCATTCATGCCGGAGGCTTACGGTACCATGGAATGGCCCCGCTGGTAAGCGCAGCCCTGAAAAACGAATTGATCGAAGCCCAGGCCATACACCAACTGGAATGCTTCGAAGCAGGAATTCTGTTTTCAAAGACCGAGGGGATTATCCCGGCTCCCGAAACAACCCATGCCATTGCCGGCGCCATTCGGGAAGCGAAAATCGCGAAAGAAGAAGGGAAGGAAAAAACCATTGTGTTCAACTTTAGCGGCCATGGGCTGATGGACCTGGTGGGATACGAAAAGTATCTGAATGGCCAATTACAGGATTATGAACTTCCGATGGAAGTAATTGAGCGTTATCTGAGTGAAATACAAGGATACCCAAAGCCAAATTTTGTTTAAGGTTTCTAAAAAGAAAGCGAAGGGGTAGCTGGTTCAACTACCCCTTTATTTTTTCTTCCGATCCGAGAAAACCCGAACCAACAAATCATTTACCCGAGCTTCGGAATCAATCCGGATCGATGTTTCTTCCCGGGCAATTTCGACAAAGAAGCCATACAGGGCACGATGGGTCACATAGTCGTCGAGCGAAACAGTGAGCGGCTTTATGCCAAGCAGTTTCCCGGCAAAAGAATTGGTGAAATTGTTCCATCGTTCAACAATATCGTTCCAGGTTTCCTGAGCAGCAGGGGAACCAGACAGGTTTTTTTTTAGCGACTTTGCAATCAGGGGTTTGTATCCGGCATACAGTTGTTCGTAGGTTTTTTCTTTCAGGTAAAAAGTTGCTGAAGTTTCACTACCGTTTAAAATGCCCCAAACGTCATATATGGGCATCGAAGTGATGGCATCCACAAAAACCGGGCGGGCCTGAACAGCGGCATCTTCGGCCGACGTATTGATCTGCCCCTGGATGGTCCGGATCCGGCTTTCCAACCCGGGAACCTTGCTGGCATACCGGAATACATCGACCATTTCTTCGGGAAGGGGAATGCGGACATCGGGGTTGGCATCATACCCGCCGGGCTTTCCCAGGCACACAATGGCAGTATCGGTGCTGGTGATCAGCGCCTGCCGCAGTCCTGCCGCTACCTCTGAGTCGGAAAGGGCTTGCGCTTCCTCGGCAAAACGAGCAGGAGGTTTTAGAAAAATAGTACACGACGAGAGTAAGAAAACAAACGCCGAAACGAGCAAGCAAAACCGAATTATCAAGAGCCCTTTCAACATGGCTTCTCTGTTTAAAGGGGTGAATTTCGGAAAAAAATCACATACTTTTGTAATGATGGACAAGCAATCCATACTTATTCCTGAAAATGAAAAAATTTTGATCTTAAAAATGATCCCATGAGTAAACTTTTTCTTCTCTTAGCTCTTTGGCTTACTTTGTTTACCCTAAAATTCGCCAAAGCCCAGATCGATCTTTCCCAACCGGCTCCCATTGATCCGGAAATTCGCACCGGAGTCCTCCAAAACGGACTAACCTACTTCATCCGGCATAATGGAGAACCCAAGGAACGAGCCAGTTTTTACATGATACAGAATGTGGGCGCCCTGCTCGAAGAAGACGAACAGAACGGCCTGGCCCACTTCCTCGAACATATGGCGTTTAACGGCACCGAACATTTTGAGGGTAAGGGAATTTTGAATACCCTGGAAAAACATGGCGTGGCCTTTGGACGAAACATCAACGCGTATACTTCGTTCAACGAAACCGTTTACAACCTGAGCGATGTGCCCACAACCCACCCTGGATTGATCGATACCTGCCTGTTGATTCTTCACGACTGGTCGGACTATCTTTTGCTGACGGAGGACGAGATCGACCTAGAACGAGGTGTGATCGCCGAGGAGTGGCGCACCCGGAGGAATTCTGCTTTCCGTCTGCAGAACCAGTACTTCCCCGTTTTGTTCAAAGGGTCGAAGTGGGCGGAACGCGATATTATTGGCGATACAACGGTGATCAAATACCACCGTCCGGAAACCCTCCGACAGTTTTACCACGACTGGTACCGGACGGATCTCCAGTCCATAGCAGTGGTTGGCGATATCGATGTCGACGAAACAGAACGAAAAATAAAAGAACTTTTTTCCACCATTCCTGCTGTTGAAAATCCTAAAGAACGACCGGTTTTCCAGATACCTTCGCACAACGAACGCTATTTTGTTTTGGCTACCGATAAGGAAGCAAGCCATAACCAAATCAGACTGTATACCCTGCACGAAAACAACGATGGTAAGGTTCAAAGCCTTAACGACATTCGAGAAGGCTATATCCAGATGCTGTTCAATTCGATGACCGGAATGCGGATCCAGGAATTGTTGCAGAAAGGAACGCCCCCCTTTGTGGCGGGAGCCCTGCAATACAGCGGAATGGTACGGGGGTACGATGTATACCAGGTTGTCGCAATATCGAATCCCAACGAAGAGCACAAAGCCCTGGAAGCCATCATGGCCGAAAACGAACGGATCAAACGTTTCGGTTTTACCGAAAGCGAACTGGAACGCACCAAACTCATCTTACTCACGAATCTTGAAAGCGCCTACAAACAAAAGGATAAAATCCAAAATGACAGTTATTGTAACAATATTCGTGATTATTTTCTGACCGGCTCTCCAATGACCGGAATGGATTTTACCTGGGCTTTTGCCCAAGCCGTTGCTCCCACCATAGGCGTGGATGAAATCAACCAAAAAGCCCGCATGTGGATGAAGGACTCTGATCAGGTATTGATCATCACCGGCCCCTCGGAAGGTGTGACCCACCTGGCTGAATCCGAAGCCCATGCCATTATTGAAGAGATAAAAACCAGGGAACTCGAACCCTGGATCGACCAGGCGGCATCGGCCTCCCTGATTAGCGAAGAATTACCCGGATCGCCTGTTGTGAATGAAAAACGGATCGATGAACTGGATGCGGTGGAATGGACCCTGGCCAACAACGTTAAAGTGGTTTATCGCCATGCCGCTTACGAAAAGGACAATGTGACGCTCCGTGCATTCAGCAATGGAGGAACTTCGCTATGGGACGACGCTTTTGTTCCTTCGGCCCAAATGGTCTCCGATTTTGTCAGTTCATACGGGGTGGGCGATTTCGACGCCATTAGCCTGCAAAAAATGCTGGCAGGGAAAAAAGTTTCCCTCTCGCTTTCACTCGATGATCTTTCCGAAGGTTTTATGGGCTCGTCTACCCCCAAAGATTTTGAAACCCTGATGCAACTCGCCTGGCTGTTTTTCGAAAAGCCCCGCTTCGACCGCGACGCCCACGACGCGCTGATGGCCCGCTACCAGGCGCTGGTTGAAAACCTGGAAAAGGATCCCCGAAAAATCATGCAGGATTCGCTTATGTTTATCACCAACAATTACCATCCCCGGGCACGGTCCATCGGCAAACAGTATCTTGGTGAAGTTCGCTTCGACGATATTCAGAAAATTTACACCGACCGCTTTGCCGATGCCGGCGATTTTACCTTTTTCATCGTGGGCAATATCGATGAACCAACCGTTCGTCAAATGGCCGAAACCTACCTGGGCTCCCTACGCGACAGCGAGCGCAGCGAAACCTGGGTTGACCGGAAAATCCGCCGGCCCGAAGGATTGACCGAGCGAACCATCCCCATCGAACTGACCACGCCGAAGGCTAACGTGAATATACTGTATGAAACCGATTTAGCGTATGGGCAAAAGAACAAACTGGCGCTCGAAGTGCTGGATGGCATCCTCGATTTACGCTACACCGAAACGGTTCGCGAGGATGAGGGTGGATCTTACAGCGTAAACGTAGGTACCGGTTTCCGAAAGGATCCCATCGAAAAAGCTTCGTTACGAATCAGTTTTGATTGCGACCCTGACCGGGTAGACGAATTAAAAAAGATCATCTATCGGGAAATTGAAAAAATTGTTGCCGAAGGACCAACACCCGTTGATTTTGAAAAGACCGTCCTGAATAAACTTAAAGACAGGCAACAGGCCCGGGAACACAACAGTTTCTGGATGGGCGCCCTGTTTAGTCTGTACCGCTATGGGATCAATACCGCCAGCGAAGAGAATTATGAAACCCTGTTGAAGGAAATGACCCCCGGCGATGTACAGCAACTGGCACAGTCGTTCTTCAGCCGCCCCGACAAGATGGATATTGTTTTTGTTCCGAAACAGAGCGAGTAGAAGCAACCGTGATTTTGGGCGAAAATTGGTTGCTGCGTTGTTATTCGTGAACGACAGAAAGACTTTACGACCTCACGCAAAATTCGGGGTAGTGCGGACTAAATTGTAATGAGCCACTGCAAAATTACAGCAAATCCCGAAGAGCAGAGGGAGGTAGGATACAAATTAATTCCCCCCTATTTTCCAGTTGTCTACTCCTTTGTAAATAACAGGAACTGCACCGGCTGAATGATATTCTGATGGTATAACAAAATAATAGGAGGAAATCGTTTCACCATTAAGCCCGGCATGTGCCGTAGCACTATTTACAAAATTAGGCATTCCGCCTTCATCCCTTCCACCTGCAGTAAGCGTAACAATTCTTGAATATCCATTTAAACATTTATTGGAAGGACCGATCGTTTCTCCATCCGTCCACAAATGAACTTCTTTTCCACTTTGATTGATAAGTTGAATTTTGACAAAGGTTGTTATTTCATCATCATAATTCTGGCAACTTAAAGAAATAAATGCCACTACTCCGCTTACGCCCAGTGAAACAATAACTGCCAATATCAAAATGATCTTTTTCATACCTTTTCAATATTAAAAATTTGAATCATAAGTTTACTAATTTTCAACCAAATATAGACAATATTCCCTTATATTATTTTCACCGATTATTTTTTTTCAAACGGAAATAAAAAATAACCGTGGCAATGAAAATAGCCACTGAGATTAGCTGTGAATAGGTTAAAATCCCTTCAACCAGGACTCCTCTACGGCTATCGCCCCTGAATATTTCAATAATTCCCCTTCCCACAGCATACAGCGAAAGGAAAACCAAAAACAACTGTCCGTCAAATTTTTGTCTCCGTTTGATAATCCATAACAAACCAATGATCATTAAGAAAAGGAAAATGCTGTATAACTGGGTCGGGTGCAGGGGGATACCTTTCGGATCAGCCTGGCATCCGGGATCAGTAAAAGTAACGCCCAGGACGCTATGAGTGGGCACTCCATAGCAACATCCAGCCAGGAAGCACCCCGTTCTGATAAACGTGAAAAGAATCGGAAATGCGATTGCCATAATGTCCAGTGCTTTAACAAAGGAAATCTTAAATAACCTTGTCATAATGAAAAGAACGGGAATAACCGTGATAATTGCTCCGTACAGGATCAAACCGTTTGGATTTTCCGATCCGGCTCCCGAAAGGTGAAATTTCACAATCCCAAATAATTTTGCTCCGACAAATCCAGAAACAACAACGGCATTAAGCAAAAACAGGAACTTCAGAAAGGATACTTTCAGTTCAACCCTGAATCTCCAAAAACCATAAAAAGCGGCAAAAAGGATTCCCATAAAAAAGAAAAACGGGTAGGAATGAACCGTAATGCCTTCAGGTAGATTCAGGAATGAAGGGAGGTTTATATGGAATATAATCGGATGCAAGGTTTCTATTTGAGCATATTGTTTTCATACAAGAAATGGACATTGATTTTTCGGAAACGATTGATTTATCCCGTAACATCTATCACGCGAAACGTGAAAAAGTTACCTGATCAACTCCACTAAAATCAAACCACTCAAAGATGCATAATTTTTTGCTGAACGGAACAGGCAATCTTCGGCATTTGACACAATCATTTCCTTACCGGATTCTCAGGAACGCAATTGATCCGCTGGTTCATCATCTCGTTGTTATGAAACTGTATTGGGTGGCCGCTTTTCTGCCAAAACTTGTGGTTGGTAATCTGGTTTTCGTACTTGACCACTTCGCGCAATGCGCCGGGTATACAGCTACGTTGACTGTCAGGTTTTTCAAAATCTTTTTCAGTTTGGTTTTTTTAGCCGTATGTTTTTTTTTAATCGCGCACAAATTCGCTCTGGTTGTAAGAATCAGAGCGATTGACAAACCAAGTGAAGATATTTGGGTATTATGCAATATGCATATAACCTTAATCCATTGTTTTTTTAATAAAATTCAAGTGCAATGGCCATCACAAATAGGTAATTTGCAGGAGTAAATACGTCTATCCTGTCAATAATAATGAATGTAAGCAATTTTTAAATTTGCTATCTTTAAGGAAAATATACGTACATGAGTAGGCCTGATGAAAATTCCACGTTACACAAGTTAGCTGAATTGCGTCGTCAAAACGCGGAGTTAAAGGCAATCGTTAAAAAAATGAGCACAGAAAAAAAATATTTTTTGTTATTTCAGAAATCATCCTTTCCCACAATTTTGTCAAAGTTGCCGGAAGGTGTTATTGTTGATGTTAACAAGGCATTTGAAAAAGAATTCGGATTTACAAAACAGGAAGCAATTGGAAAAACACCTTTGGAACTTAGCATTGCCCCTGATGAAGAAGGGGAAAGACGAATCCTGGAAGCATTAAAAAAAGCTGACTCTGTGCACCATCATGAAATGGTTTTGTTCACCAAATCAGGAGAAAAACTTTATTATGAAAACAATATTGATAAAATAATCATCAACGGAGAGGAATATCTTTTAAATACAATTCAAAATATAGGTGAATACAAGAGAACGAAAAATAAACTAAAAGACAGTAAAGCCAAATATAAAGCCATTTTTGAATCTGTTGGAACAGCTACCATTATTGTTGACAGGGATAAAACCATCCTGATGGCAAATAACGAATGTTTGAATACCACAGGTTATAACCCATCAGAATTAATTGGTACGAAGTGGACTGA
>DAIMEA010000189.1:0-7552 GCA_036725585.1 Prolixibacteraceae bacterium
GGAAGAATCCGGTATTTTTGAAAGAGCTATCCCGCGCAGGCGGGATTTAGTTCAATACGTACTACAACTTAGCGCTTAAAAGCAGGGAGGAGTATTACATAGATTCGGTTTATGCGGCAACATTCAACTATGAAAAAAGCACGTACGTGAAAGATTTGAGCAACCGTTTTGAAGTCCAGGTTATGCCGGGCGAACGGCATTTGGTAAACACGGGTTTCCAGGTTTCTTCATTAACGGTAAATCCTTCGGTAATTACTGAGTATGATGAGATCAATTCAATTGATTCAACTTTTACCAATGGTGACCAGAATGGGATTGAAGGGGCCGTTTTTATTGAAGATGATCTTAAATTGTTCAATAATACAAAGTTAAAACTTGGAATTCGGTCATCAGTTTTATACGCAGCTGACTCGGCTTGTTTTAGTTTGGAACCGCGGCTATCGTTAAGCCACCAGTTATCTGACGATTGGTCGTTAAGGGTTGGGTACTCCCGCAATTATCAACCCTTACATACCCTGGTCCAAACCTATGGCGCTTATGAAAAGGAGATTTGGTTTCTGGCTGACAGTGAATTTAAACCGCAGTTGGCCGATCAGGTTTCGGGAGGGATTTTTGGCGCGATACCGGGAACAAGTATCGACTTAAGCCTTGAAATGTACTACAAAGGGATGCAAAACCTTCTTTATCTAAACCCAATTGCCTATGACTCGAAAGACCTGTTTGATTACATTTATAAGGATGGGGAAGGCAGAAGTACCGGCATTGAGTTATTGCTGCAAAAAACAAATGGAAAAATACAATGGTCGGTGGCCTATACCTTGTCGTGGTCGCAGCGCAGGTTTAACGAATTGAACAGCGGCGAATGGTTTTATTCCGAATTCGACCGCCGTCACGACCTGAACATTGGGTTGCATTACTTTAGCGGTAAAAAGAACAACTGGAATTTTAACTATGTTTTCCAGTCGGGAAGGCCTTTTACCATGCCCGTAGCCCAGGTGAACAGCACATCATTTTTTACCGGTTTTTATGTGATCGACGGGGTGAACAATGCCCGGATGCCGGCCTACAACCGCTTCGATGTTTCGTATAAACGAACGGGAAATTTCCTGTGGAAACGAAAATATGAACTGACCTTGTCCGTACTAAACCTTTTTGCCAGCAAAAACCCGGCAGGGATGTTTGTGCGGGATGACAAGCTGTACATGACCTCGTTGTACGTGGTAATCCCTTCGGTAAACTTTAAGGTGTTTCTGTTTTAATTTATCATGTAAATGCATCAGTTCGATATGAAGATTGACACTATTCTATTTTCCTTTTTCGCTATGATTCTGTTTCTGTCGTGTGAAATGATTGTTACAGAAGTAGAAGGGGAAGACTATTATAAAGGCGATCAGTTGGCAGTTATTGGGTACCTGTCAAACTACGGGGCGGTTGTGAGCGTGCAGAAAACAACATCGCCATTAGGGAAAAACGGGGGCTCAACAATTGTACCCGATGCACGGGTTGAATTGTTAACATCACCCGGGAACAATCGTATTACAACGTTCGAAAAGAAAAGCGACCACATTTTCATTACGCCCGAATCGTTTGTGCCCGATACCTGCATCGAATACTATGTGAAAGTATCGGTTCCCGGTTTTGATCCCGTTTCATCAACTCCCCGGAAAATAATTATAGCCCCGCAAATTGAAAGGATAAAAATGGAGATTACGGAGCGAAATTTTAGCGTTGAGGATAATACTGTTTACACCCTTTTTGGCCGTCCGCGGTCTTTTTGGTTGACCTATTACATGGAGAATTCAGATCGGGAAATTAAAAATAACCGTTCAAATTTATTGTTCCGTTACAAAGGCGGGCTATATGAATATACTGACCGTGTTTTTAAGCCATATGCCATGCCGCATTTTTATTTGGATTTAGGCGTTGGGACTGGCCATTTTCTTGAAATTCCGAGAGTTGTTGTAGGAAGAAGTTATTTTTTGGATCAGATAGTCACGAATGAAACCATCGAATACAAAGATTCTACCTGGCAGGTAATCGACAGGATTGACAGTGTTTTGGTCCAATCCGTTGTTTTCTCTTCCGGTTTTATACACTTTTTTGAAAAGATGAACGAATACCTTGAAAACCGCACCGATCCATTCTCGATATTGGCGGATAAACTTCCCAGTAATATGTCAAATAATATTGGGTATTTTGGTGGAATGTTTATTTTTGAAAGAGAAATCGCCCTTCCTGGCTATAAAAATGCTACAATTGACATTGAATTCTGATTTGATTTCACGGATTGGTTTTGTGGATTTGGTTTTTTCACTAATCCTCCTGAACAGGTGAATGGGAAATCAATTCTTGGGTGCATTACACAAAAGTTCGATCTATTTAAACATACGATTGGGTGTTTTACCGCGAAAGATCGTTTCTTCGTATACTCGTAAGCGATTTTTCTTTAATAGAAATTTTACGATGTAATTGAAAAATTTTGACCAATGAACAGGAGGATGGAACGAACATTTCGGGAATGCATTTTAAGCTTGCTTTCCCTGTTTTTTATTGTGAATACGGGCTTGGCCGATGGCTTAAACGAGTACGCCATTCGGCCGGTACCTTTTACCGACGTAAAAATTACCGACTCGTTTTGGTTGCCCCGTATCGAAACCAACCAGGAGGTAACCATCCCGATTGCCATCGAGCAGTCGACTCTTTCGGGGCGCATTAAGAACTTTGAAATAGCCGGAGGTAGGGCAGAAGGCGCATTTTGTTCGCAGTTTCCCTTCGACGACAGCGATATTTATAAAATCATCGAGGCAGCCAGTTTTTCGTTGCAAACCCATCCCGATCCGGTCCTCGAATCCAAACTCGACAGCCTGATCGGGTTGATTGCCCAGGCCCAGGAAGACGACGGATATTTGTATACCAACCTCACCATTGCCCAAAAGAATGGTACGCCCGCTCACGAATGGGTGGGAAGCGGCCGCTGGGAAAAAGTAAACGAACTGAGCCACGAATTGTACAACCTGGGCCACTTGTTCGAGGCGGCCACAGCGCATTTCCAGGCTACCGGAAAACGAAGCCTGCTCGATGTGGCCATTAAAGCAGCCGATATGCTCGACCGGACCTTTGGCTGGGGGAAACGCGAAGATTATCCCGGCCACCAGGTGGTCGAAATGGGTTTGGTTAAATTGTTCCGGACAACGGGAGAAAAACGCTACCTCGATCTGGCCAAATTCTTTCTCGACGTACGCGGCCCCGAAGGTTCCGATTATAACCAGGCCCATGCCAAAGTCGTCGACCAGCGCGAGGCGGTAGGGCATGCCGTTCGGGCCACCTATATGTATTCGGGCATAGCCGATGTGGCTGCACTGTATAACGACAAATCGTACCTTCAGGCTATCCGGGCGATCTGGGAAGATATGGTATGGCGAAAAACATACATCACCGGGGGCATTGGTGCATCGGGCGGGAACGAGGGATTCCAGAACCCGTATGAACTCCCGAACATGTCGGCCTATTGCGAAACCTGTGCCTCGGTGGGAAACATCTTCTGGAACTACCGGATGTTTCTTCACGATGGCGATGCCCAGTATATTGATGTGCTGGAACGCACCCTGTACAATGCCTTCCTTTCGGGGGTAAACCTTGCGGGCGACCGGTTCTTTTATCCCAACGTGCTCGAATCGATCGGGCAACATGAACGGAGCAAGTGGTTCGGTTGTGCCTGCTGCCCGCCAAACCTGGCTCGTTTGCTGCCCTCGTTGCCCGGGTATGTTTATGCAAAAGATGATCGATCCATTTATGTCAATTTATATATCAGCAATACGTCGGCCATAACCCTGGATGATTCAAAAGTTACGATCGCCCAAACAACCGGGTACCCGTGGAACGGTAACGTAGACATTGAGGTTGGCCCCGAAACCCCGGGGAAATTTTCCCTCTTGTTACGGATACCGGGGTGGGCCAGAAACCAGGCACTTCCGGGCGAACTATATCATTTTTACGACGGGGAAGAGGAAATTGTGTCGTTGGCAGTAAATGGTGAACTGCAGAAAATAAAAATGAAAAACGGCTATGCCCTTTTAAACCGCGAATGGAAAAAGGGTGACAAAATCACTCTTGTGTTGCCCATGAAACCCCGTGTTGTCATGGCCAGCGGACAAATTAAAGCCGACATCGGCAAAATGGCGGTACAGCGCGGCCCGATGGTTTATGCCGCCGAATGGCCCGATGTAGCAAGCGGGAAAGTCCTGAATTTAATTTTCGACAAAGATGCCCCGATGGACTATGTTTTCCAACCGGGCCTTCTGAACGGGGTGGGAGTGGTCAACGCCCGTGCCCGTTTAGCCAAAGCGAAACCCGATGGGGGCATTGAATATGGTGAAGACGAAACCGTACCCTTAATCCCCTATTATAGCTGGAACAACCGTGGGCCGGGTGAAATGATGGTGTGGTTGCCCTGCGACGAAAGCAGTGTGCGCCCCTTACCTGCGCCCAGCATTGCCAGCAAAAGCCAGGTAAGCGCTTCATCTATGGCCAAAAGCCTGGTCGCCCTGAACGATCAGCTGCTGCCCCAATCGTCGAACGACCATACCTGGCCGTTTTACCATTGGTGGCCCCAAAACAACTCATGGGAATGGGTGCAATACGATTTTGAAAACACACAAACGGTTTCCCGGGTAAAAGTCTATTGGTTCGACGACGGCCCCTGGGGCGGTTGCCGGATTCCTGATGCCTGGGAAATGGAATACCAGGCCGGCGATACCTGGAAACCGGTAAAAGCAAAAACAACATACACCGTAACGAAGGATGCCTGGGATACAGTCGATTTTGAACCTGTTACGACAAAAGCCCTGCGCATGAAAGTGAAATTATCAGTCGATTTTTCGTCCGGAATTCACGAGTGGATGGTAGAATAGAGGAGGGTGTTTTGTTCCTGATTTGTTTAGGGGTTGAGAGGAAGATTCTTTCATTGATGACTTTTTCTAAAAGAACAATTGTATACAATGTTGAACGAAAAATGAAAAAACGATGAAACGAAATGCAAGCTTTTTGGGAATCTGTCTGCTAATATGCATGATCATTCCAGGAATGGGATCCGCTCAAAACCCGACCTACATCGAAGAAACCTTCACGTACGACGATGAAATTCTTGATGCAGGCACCCTGACCAACCTCGGCGGTGGAAGCGGATGGGCCGGCTCGTGGGAATTGCAGGATGGCGATGCCATCACCTTCGAAATTGCCGACGGTATTGCCAGCGTGCTGGGTAATGCGAAACGTACTTTTGAAACTCCTCTGGTTGATAACGGAGAGGAGGATATATGGATTTATACCCATTTGCGCTCCGGCACCAGCGCTACCGCCGGATATGCCGGAATTTCCATCTGGAGTGGGGAAAGTGAAGATATTTACATTGGACAGGAATGGGACAAGGAGTTGTTTTCGGTTCGTGGTGAAGGCTGGGGAGGCACCAACTATACCTCCGAAATGGATGTAAAAGAAGATGTAACCGTTCTGGTGAAAATTGAAAGCTGGGGGCCGGGCGAACCCGATAATGTTTCCGTATGGCTGAATCCGGAAATTGGAGCAGAAGTTCCTTCGTTTGAGACAATTTCGGGTAGTTTTGCCATTAACTTGCTCGCTTCCTATGAGTTTCTGTCTCTTCGCTCCGATCAGACCATTTATTGCGATTTTATCAAAATTGGTACCGACATTGAACGTATTCTGGGATTGGGATCTTCATCCGGGAGAATAGAAAAGGAAAACCTGAAGCTTGAAAACCATCCGAATCCGGTTAAATCACACACAAACATTTGTTATACACTGAAAGAAGACGGACCATCAAGAATCGAGCTGTTCGATCTGAACGGCAAATTGGTGAAAAGCTATGCAAACCTGAATCCCATGGCTGGCTGCCACTTTCTTGAAGTGGATGTTTCGGAGATGAATGCCGGCATTTATTATTATCGCCTGACACAAAACCGCTCTTCGCAAACACGAAAGTTGGTGATTTCGAAATAATATATAAAATGATATGATGATGATAAGAGGGGAGAATTTTTTAAACACGTCATTATTCTTATTTACGTTACTTTTTTATTCAGGTATTGCTTATGGGCAGACCAATCTGGCTCTTTCGGCCCGGGTGTCTACTTCGTTTGTTTCGAGTTGGGAAAACCTTGAAGCAGTGAACGATGATTATCAGCCATCCCATTCCGGGGATAAAGGCCCCGGAGCCTATGGAAACTGGCGGGGCGATGATTATTACGACACATGGAACTGGGATGAATACACTTTTTTTAGTGAAACCCTCATCGACTCGGTCCGGGTGTATTGGTGGGCCGACGGGGCAGGGATTCAGCTTCCGTACGAAGCCTACGTTGAAATTTGGGAGAACGGGGATTATTCCCCTGCCGGAAACATAGGTACAGAAGCCGATCAATTTAATACACGGATTATCGGGGAACGTACGTTTAAGGTACGGGTGAACATGAAAAGTACCATGGCTACCGGAATTCTCGAGTTTCAGGTTTTTGGCGAACCGGGAACACCGCCCGAAATCATTCCCTTTATCCAGGTGAATTCGCTGGAAAAACAACAAAGCAGCGAGGTGTATATTCACAAAGGCGATACCGTGGCCCTGAGTTGTACCCTGGAAAATCTGCAGGGGGGATGGGCATACTGGTCCGGTCCCAAGGATTTTCGTTCCACCGACAGCGTATTGATCCTTTCCTCAATAACCGGGATTCAAACCGGCATATACCGTTATGTATACGAAACAGACGGAGGCTTTAAATTTGAACGGACGTTTTATGTTCTTTTGCGCAATGAAGGGGGCGAACCTTTTTCCTGGCCCGCTTATACCCCAACCCTGGATTACAATTTCCGGCGGGAGTATCCTGATCTGGAAATGCCCACCCGGAATAGGAGGGATTGCAGCCAGAGCCTGATCGCCGGGGAAATTTCTTCGGGATGGTGGACCTTTGTCTGGGGGCATAAAAAGAAATCGGAAGTGACCGAAGCCGCCATTTATCCTATGTTGGAGCGTTTTAACGAAGACTTTGCCTATATCCGCGACACCATGGGCTGGCCGCCCGACAGAAGGGCAAAAGAAGGCTATCGCAGCGCGATCTATCTCTATGGCTCCGGACTTTGTTCCGACAATGCCGACAGCACCGATCTTGGTGGCTGGCAAAGCAGCGTGGGAGGATATCCGATGGTTCTTGCCTCGTACTATCCGGTTTATTCCTTCGATCCCGACTGTCCTTACAGCGACAGGGAATATCAGACGGGCGCCATGATTCATGAAGGGATTCATGCCATCCTGGCCGATATGCCCGGCTGTAAGGAAGCCCATTGGTTTCAGGAAGGGGGCAATACCTGGTTGCAACAGGAAATGGAAGCGCGCCGCTCGGGCGATTACCGTTCAATGGGATCGTTGAACGGCTGTACCTTTTTGGCGCCTTTTATGCCCATCGAATGTTACAGCGGATGGTTACAGGACAACAGTTTTGGCGGGCCGGGCGCCCAGGGGGTAAACATGTCTGACGGCGGCCAG
>DAIMEA010000190.1:0-7546 GCA_036725585.1 Prolixibacteraceae bacterium
CATTCCCAGCAGGCGGATGGCTTCCAGGATGCGCAGGGTGCCTAATCCGTCGGTATTGGCAGTATATTCGGCTGTGTCGAAACTGACCTGCACATGGCTCATGGCTGCCAGATTGTATATTTCATCGGGCTGAACTTCCTGGATGATGCGGGTGATGTTCATGCTGTCGGTAAGGTCGCCGTAGTGAAGGATCAGGTTGCGGTTTTCGACATGCGGGTCCTGGTACAGGTGGTCGATCCGGTCGGTGTTGAACAACGATGCCCGCCGTTTCATGCCGTGTACGGTATATCCTTTCTTTAGCAGGTATTCGGCCAGATATGCGCCATCCTGTCCGGTAATTCCGGTGATAAGGGCTGTTTTCATAGGTAAAGGATTAGTATCTTATTTATCACGATTGTACTGGATGTTTTCGCACAAAGATACAATTTTCCAAAGATGAAAAAACCCGGAAGAGATCCGGGTTTTCTGATTCTATAAGAAGCAAGGGCTTTACTCTTCTTTTTGTTCGGCTTCGTAAGCTTTGAGCAGTTCTTCCTGAACATCGGCAGGAACTTTTTCATAAGCATCGAACGTGAGGGTAAACCAACCCCGTCCTCCGGTCAGCGAGCTAAGGGATGTGGAATACTTATTCATTTCTTTCAAAGGTACTTTGGCTGAAATTTTTTCGTAGCCTTTTTCGCTGCCCATCCCCATGATGAGGGCACGGCGTCCCTGCAGGTCGCTCATCACATCGCCCATCCGTTCGCTGGGCGTGAAGACTTCGAGATTATAGATGGGCTCAAGGATTTTTGGAGCAGCCTTTTTGAAGGCCATGCTGAAGGCATTCCGTCCGGCCAGGCGGAACGAAATTTCGTTCGAATCGACCGGGTGCATTTTCCCGTCGTAAATACATACGCGAATATCGCGGGCATACGAGCCGGTGAGCGGGCCTTCCTCCATTTTTTCCATGATCCCTTTCAGGATGGCCGGGTGAAAACGGGCATCGATCGAACCGCCCACAATGCAGTTGCAGAATACCAGCTTGCCGCCCCATGTCAGCGGGATTTCTTCTTTGCCCCGAAGGGTAACGATCCATTCCTTTCCGTCAATTTTGAAATTCTTTGGATCGGGCATGCCTTCTTCAAAGGGTTCGACAATCATGTGTACTTCGCCAAACTGACCTGCTCCCCCCGATTGCTTTTTATGCCGGTAATCGCTTTGGGAAGCTTTGGTAATCGTTTCGCGATAGGGAATACGAGGGGTGAGGAAATTGATGTCGATTTTGTATTCATGATCGAAATACCACTTGATTATGTTCAGATGATATTCGCTTTGGGCTTCCACGATCAACTGTCGAAGTTCCTTGGAGTAATTAACGGTGAACGAAGGATCTTCGTCGCGCATGCGGTGGAGCGCTTCACCCACTTTTTCGTCGTCCGATTCGTTAACGGCTTTAACCGCCGTCGAGATCAACGGAGTGGGAAAAACAATGGGAGCGAACTGGTAATCGGCTTCTTTGAGGGTAAGCGTATGGTTCACTTTTGTTTCTTTCAGTTTTACGGTTGCGCCCAGGTCGCCAGCGACCATCTCGGTCACTTTATTCCGGTTTTTCCCGGCAACGGCAAACAACTGCGACAAACGTTCCTTGCTTTGGCGATTGGCATTGATCAGGTCGAGTCCCTCAACGGCTTTGCCCGACATAACCTTAAAGAAAGTAACCTCGCCAATGTGCGGCTCCAATGCTGTTTTGAAAACGAAGAGCGAAGTTGGGGCTGTACTGTCGTTTTTAACTTCTTTGCCGCTCATTTCTTTACGAATGACTCCTTCAGCCGGATTGGGCACAACATTCTTCACGAATTCCATAATCCGGCGGATGCCCATGTCTTTTTTGGCGGAACTACAAAGCACCGGGAAAAGGCTGCGGTCTTTGAGCCCCAGTTTGATCCCCTGACGCATCTCATCTTCCGAGAGCGAACCTTTTTCAAAATATAGTTCCATCAGGGCTTCGTCGTTTTCGGCGGCTTTTTCAATTAATTGATTGTGCAATTCTTCGGCCCTTTCCTTTTCCGAAGCGGGGATATCCAATTCCTGGGCTTTTCCTCCTTCGGGGCTCCACTGGTACATCTTCATTTTGAGCACATCGACGATCTGGTTAAAACCGGTCCCGGGATTTACAGGGTACTGAACAATCGTAACCCTGTGTCCGTAACGGGAAACGGCATTTTCGACAAGTGCATCGAAGTTGACATTTTCATGGTCCAGCCCGTTGGCCAGAAAAATGAGCGGCGTTTTCAGCGAAGAGGCAATCCGTAAAGCACTTTCGGTACCGGCGCCAAAACCTTCGGCAGAATTGAGCACGCACACAGCAGCCTCGACCACATTCAGCGACGAAGTAACGGCTCCCGCAAAGGCATTCATGCCCGGGGTGTCGAGAATGTTGATTTTTGTATTGTCAATTTCGGTGTACAGCAGGGTGGCAAAAATGGAGTTTCCGTATTCCTGTTCTATGTTTGAGTAGTCGGATGCGGTGTTTTTACTGTTCACATCGCCCCGGCGATTGATGATTCCACCCTCGTGAAGCAGGGCTTCGGCGAGGGTGGTTTTTCCGGCGCCGGCATTTCCAATCAGGGCAATGTTTCGAATTTGTTCTGTTGTGTAGGTCTTCATATTGAATCTATTTTATTGGTTTATTTATTACTTTTCGCTTGAAAGATCCCAAAAATAATAATAATTTGATAACAATCAACGTCAAAGGAATCTTTGTGTTTATATTCATGAAAACCTTTCCTGAAGATTGATTATCCGAAGTTTATCGAATACTTTTTGGATTAGTCGGAACCGTTCTTCTTTTTCCTTCTTTTCACCTTCTTTCGGATTGGATGGGGAAAAGGGTTCTCCAGGGTAAATTCGTGTTTTAATAATTAAACAAATAACACTAAATTTGAAACAGACAGCCGACTTATGCCTGCATTTCCTCATTACTATCAGTTGGACGCCATGGATTGTGGTCCAACATGTATCCGCATGATTTCCGCATACTACGGGAAGCATTATTCTCTTTCCTCTTTGCGGAACCTGAGTTCGGTGACGCGCGAGGGCGTTTCCTTCCTGGGAATCAGCGATGCAGCCCAGTCGCTCGGTTTTCGGAATATTGCCGCAAAAGTCAGTTTTAAGCAATTGGAACAGGAAGTGCCCCTTCCCTGCATTGTGCATTGGCAGCAAAATCATTTTGCTGTTGTGTACCGCATTAAAAAGGGCAGGGTATGGGTTGCCGATCCGGCCCGGGGATTGATAAGCTATCCGCGTGAAGAATTCCTGAGAGGATGGGGTGTTTCGGATATTGGAGATGAAGCAACCGGATTGTGCCTAATTCTGGAACCTACGCCAGAATTCTATGCTCACGCTGACGAAAAACCCGACCGATCTTCCCTACGCTTGCTCTTCTCGTATATGAAGAATTACCATAAGTATTTGGTACAGCTATTTTTGGGGGTTTTGTTGGGCAGTCTGTTCCTGCTCATTTTCCCCTTTTTGACCCAGGCTGTGGTCGATGTAGGAATCAACAACAACGATCTGGATTTTATCACCCTGGTTTTGCTTGCCCAACTGATCCTTTTTGTCGGCATCACATCGGTGGAAGTAGTTCGTAGCTGGATCCTCCTTCATCTGAGCACCCGGGTCAACGTTTCCCTCATCTCCGACTTCTTGCTGAAAATAATGAAGTTATCTCCCGGTTTTTTCCATTCCCGCCTGATGGGTGACTGGCTGCAACGTATTGGAGACCATAGCCGGATCGAACGCTTTTTGACAATTTCGTCTCTGAATGCCCTGTTTTCGATTGTACACATGCTTGTTTTCGGAGGGGTTCTTGTGATATACTCCCTTCCGATATTTCTTATCTTCCTCACAGGTACCCTGTTGTATCTGGGATGGATCCGGATTTTCATGAAACAACGACGTAAATTCGACTTTCAACGTTTTGAACAATACAGCCGTAACCAAAGTAAACTAATTGAACTGATTGACGGGATCCAGGATATAAAGTTAAACAATAGCGAAACTCAAAAGCGTTGGGAATGGGAGCGCATCCAGGCCCGTCTCTTCCGGGTGAATACCCGTAATCTTGCCCTGAGTTTGTGGCAAGGACAGGGATCCGGGCTGATCATCCGGCTGGTTGGTATCCTGACAACGTTCATGGCGGCACAGCGTGTTGTCGACGGCCAACTGACTCTGGGCGCCATGATGGCTATAACGTATATCATCGGACAGTTGAATAGCCCCGTGGAACAAATGCTCGACTTTTTTCAAACGGCACAGGATGCGCGGATCAGTCTCGAACGTATGGCCGAAATTCATGATGAACCCGACGAAGAACAAAGCGGTGAAGTGAAATTGCAGGATCTGCCTTCGGACCGGACCCTGTCGCTTCGTAATGTTTCGTTTCAGTATGAGGGACCCCGCTCTCCTTATGTTCTCAGGGGAATTTGCCTGGATATTCCCCCTGGAAAAACAACCGCCATTGTAGGGATAAGCGGCAGCGGAAAAACAACGCTGATGAAACTCTTGCTGGGTATTTTCGAACCGGTTGAAGGGGACATCAGCATCGGATCGATGAAATTGAAAAACCTATCGGCAAAAGTATGGCGGTCGCATTGCGGAGTCGTCCTTCAGGATGGCTATCTCTTCTCTGATACCCTGGCGGCCAATATCGCGCTGGGCGATGAAACAATCAACAGGAAACAATTACTGTCTGCTGCCCGCCTGGCCTGTATCGATACTTTTATCGATTCGTTGCCCATGGGCTATCAGACGAAAATTGGCTCCGAAGGCCTGGGCCTTAGCCAGGGACAGAAACAACGTTTGCTCATTGCCCGGGCCTTGTACAAACAACCCGAATACTTATTTTTCGACGAAGCCACCAATGCCCTCGATGCGGCCAACGAACGAAAAGTGATCGATCATCTGGGAGCCTTTTCAAAAGGTCGTACTTCGGTGGTTATTGCCCATCGGCTCAGCACAGTCAAAAATGCCGACCAGATTGTCGTCCTCGACAAAGGAACCATTGTTGAACTCGGAAACCATCATGAACTCATCGAAAAGCAAGGTGTGTATTACCATTTGGTGAAAGAGCAGTTGGCGTTAGACTAAAAACCGGGGAAAGAAGAAGACATTAATATGCGGGCAATGGGTCTAAGTCGATAATTAGTTAGTTGTTAATTCATCGTGAAGTCTCAAAGTCGCAAATACGATCGATAAATGGATCAAAAAGAACTAATTACACAACGGAGCGACGAAATGCGCGACATCCTGAAAAAAATGCCGCACTGGACCATCCAATGGGGGATTACTCTTATTCTGGCAGTCGTTTCCCTGTTGTTGGTTTTCAGTTATTTATATCGCTATCCCGATTTGATTCGCTGCGAGGTAGTGATCTCTGCCACCCATCCTCCTGTTGAAATGAAAGCCCGCTCCTCAGGAAAAATTACCGGCATTTTTGTCGGAAACGGGGAGACAACCCTGCCGGGTCAGATACTGGCACTTATCGAAAATTCTGCCGGGCTTTCCGATGTTCAGCAACTGGAACACTACCTGGTCGGGATGGAGGATTTTATGAACGGCTTTCGTCCGGAAAAAGTGCCAGAACCCCCTGTCGATCCCAAACTGGGGGATATTCAGCCCACTTATGCCGATCTATCCAAGTTGGTTTCCGATTATCTATTTTTTATTTCCCAGGATTATTATCGCGAACGAATAGAGGCTCTCGACGGCCAGATGCAAATGCAACAACAGTTTTTGGAGCGTTTGGACGAACAAAAAGAGATTGAGGAACAACGTCGGCATTTGGCCGAAAACAGTTTTCGGCGCGACTCACTGCTGTTCGAAAAGCGCACCATTCCCGAACACGATTTCGAAAAGTCGAAAGAGAGCTGGCTCGCAGCAAAAATCGCTTATGAGTCGATACTGAGCGAAAGGTTTTCTGTTCGTTCCGGACTTTTTAAATTGCAACAGGAAAAGGCAGCCCTTCGTCTCGACTACGATAACCAGCTAAAAGTGTACAAAACGGAAATAGTAAAAGCATACACCCTGGTCCAGTCGGCCATTCAAAACTGGTACCTGCTATATGTGCTGCGAAGTCCCATCGAAGGCAGCGTAAGCTTTAGCCGGGTTTGGGCAAAAAATCAGAATGTGACGCAAGGTGAAACCGTAATGACCCTTGTTCCTGAAGCCCCGCTTCATGTTATTGGGAAAGCCCGGGTACCCGTTACCGGGGCGGGTAAAGTGAAAAACGGCCAGCGGGTGAATATCAAACTGGCCAATTATCCGTACATGGAATACGGGATGTTGGTTGGTAGGGTGAAACATATGGCTCCGGTGCCGCTCGAAATGTACTATTTTATAGAGATCGAATTACCCGATGACCTGACCACCAATTATGGGACAAAGCTTGATATGCATCAGGAGTTAAGGGGCACGGCCGAAATCATCACCCACGACCGGCGTCTGATCGAACGGCTGATCGATCCCATTAAAAACCTGGTGGAGAAAAACCGGCGTTAACTTTTCCTGATTGATTCTAAATTGAATTCGAGAACTGTGTTGATAACCGGATACTCAATGACCCGCGTTGCCAATGACTTTTAACCGGTCGCCGGTATCATTTGCAACCTGTCGTTTCCATTTTTCCGGATATCCGGGTTGATTCGGATAGGGGGCCAGTCCCGTTTCGGTTCGTTCAAAAACGCCGTTCTTTTCCTTCATGACGTTTCCGTCTTTGTATTTTATCAGCAGGAATTGTCCCAATCCCTTCCAGCGGGTAAGGGTCCGATTGGATTCAAAGCTTGAATAGTCGGTGAGGAAAGCTCGTGCGGCATCCGCTCCCTGTGCGTTCATCAGGGTGTTGGCTGCCTGATCGATAGCTGCCTGGTTCCGGAAAAAATTGCCCTCCAGTTCCGACTGAACCTTCACGATATCGCCGATCATGGGTTGGTAAAACAGGTAGGCGAGGTTCGATACCAGGTTAAACGTCCAGAAGGCTGAAGTTTCGGACCAGGTAAGCATATCGCCGTTTCCCACGGCAAAAGGATGAGGAGCTTTGGTAATTCCGCAATACATGGGCACATAGCAGGTAGTGTAGGTGTCGTCGACACCAAACCAGAGCACGCCACCAATCGGATCGGGAAGCCAGGACCTGCTTTGCGCCACAAACGAAAAACCGGTTTGCTGGGTCGAAATGGCCCGTTCGTTGCAATATTCTACCGAATCGACCGTCCATGTTAACGGACGCCAGCGATAAGGCAATCCAAAAGGCCCCGCACCTGCATCCGGGTTCATGTCGAGCGTTGTGCCTTCAAAATGATCGCGCATCAAACCCATTACATCGCCAACCGACAGGGCTTTGTCGGGTTTTACCCAAAGCGGTAAGCGGTTGATGGCAAATCCGTTTTCATACACCACTTTGCCTTCGGCGTATTGGGCATAGGCGTCCATGCCCGAAGTCACTTTGCGGAAACCGGACCAGATCCGCGCATCGCAAAAACGGGCGCCTCCAAAATCTACCGGTGCATAT
>DAIMEA010000191.1:0-460 GCA_036725585.1 Prolixibacteraceae bacterium
AATTACCCCGACCGGCCGGTAACGTTTACACTCAATTCGGAACGTTTTAACGGTAAAGTATTCGACTTGTCGGGCGAAGATGCCATGGCCCTCATCCAGGACTACAACCTTTTCAAGGATCAGGTTACCAAAAACCCGCTGCCCGATCAGGATTATTTCAAACAGATGGTGGGAACCGCCCAGTTTAATACAACGGCGCCACCGTTTAATTTTATGCAGGGCGAACGCTTTATTTGCTTTTTGCCGACCAACCAGGTCATTTTGAATCAATTTAGTGAAATACCTCTGGTCCCTGCCGAAATGGCCAATTACCTGAAATACTACTTTGTTCAGGTGGGTGCGAGCGGGCTGAACGATTACCCATTCCCGGGAGCCGGTATTGAAGGAGAGCTGATCACCTTCAAACCCAACGGTACTTCCTTCGCAACCCTCACCCTGGTCGACCGGGGCGATCACCTCG
>DAIMEA010000191.1:470-7531 GCA_036725585.1 Prolixibacteraceae bacterium
CGAACTGGTCGACGGAAAGGGAAGAGTGGTGAAAATCACCTGTATATTCCCGAATATTTACAACGACGGCGCTTCCTATACCATCGACGGATTGCTGGCTAATGAATAATCCTACTGAAAATTCGCACACCATGAATATTATCAAAACGATACGGAATACCCTGCTTCTGCTCTGTCTGTCGCTTTCCGTGTATGCCCAACAGGTTCTTACCGGCACACTCAAAGATGCATTGACCGGAGCCCCACTGGAGGGGGCCAATATTTTCCTGCTGAACGAAAACAACCGGACTCTTTCAGGAACGATTGCCAACGCAAGCGGCGAGTACCGCATGGTGATCAAGGACAAGGGAGAGTTGACGATCGTCTATTCGTTTATCGGGTACAAAACCCGGCAGGTGAAGTATACCGGCCAGAGCGTCGTTCA
Organism: Prolixibacteraceae bacterium; assembly: GCA_036725585.1. Taxonomy (GTDB): domain Bacteria; phylum Bacteroidota; class Bacteroidia; order Bacteroidales; family Prolixibacteraceae; genus DAIMEA01. The sequence goes on from DAIMEA010000191.1 coordinate 895, forward strand.
TGTGACACTTGAAACCGATACGCAAATTTTGGAAGATGCGGTGGTTGTTGGTAAAAAAATCGAGAAGAACCAACTCGGGCTTACCGAACGGGAAATTGTAACCTCAACCCAGAAAATGACCACCGAGATGATCCAAAATGTTTCGGTGACTTCCATCGAAGATGCACTGCAGGGCCGGTTGGCCAATGTGGACATCATAACCGGAGGCGAACCCGGGGCGAAAAGTTCCATCCGCATCCGGGGCACCTCGTCGCTTAACGCATCATCGGAACCCCTCATCGTAGTCGATGGCGTACCCTATCCGACCGACATTGCCGACGACTTCAATTTCTCGACAGCCAACGACGAAGATTTTGGCGCACTGGTCAATATTTCTCCCAACGATATCGAATCGATCGAGGTTTTGAAAGACGCTGCCGCAACGGCAGTTTGGGGTTCGAAAGGTGCCAATGGGGTGCTGTTGATCCAGACCAAAAAGGGCGTTAGCGGAAAAACACGCTTTGCGTTTTCATCCAAAAACGATGTCCGGGTCGAACCCAACACCATTCCCATGCTCGACGCTTCGCAATACGTGGCCATGATCCAGGATGCCATATGGAATACCGTGAACGACAAAGGGTACAGAAACAGTGAGGATTTATTGGCCTTGCTTTACGATACCAAAGAAATTGGATACGATCCCACCTGGATCTATTTTGATGAATACAACCAGGAAACCAACTGGTTGGATGAGATTACCCGTGTGGGTTTTTCCACCGACAACAGCTTTTCGATGACCGGAGGGGGCGAACGCGCCAATTACCGCCTGTCGCTCGGTTATTTCGATGAAGCCGGAACAACGATCGGAACCGGTTTTAACCGCCTCAGTTCCCTTTTGAGCATCAAGTATAAGTTTTCGAAACAGCTGGATATTACTACCGATATTTCGTTTTCGAATGCCGAACGGGAAAGCTATTGGTCGAAACCACGGGGGCATGCGTTGAAAAAAATGCCCAACATGAGCCCGTATTACATCAACGACGATGGAACCCGCTCGGGCGAATACTTTACACCCCAGTCGTATTTCCAGGGAACCCTGGGCGAGATGAAGAGTACGGAAATAAAAGGAGGGGTGTTCAATCCCGTGGCTATGGTCAACGAGTCGGTCAACAACACAACTTCAACCAATAGCCGTTTTGTGTTAAACCTGCATTACGAAATCATCGAAGGGCTCAATTTTTACAGCACTACGGGTTTGGATATCCGGAAAACCAAAAACAAGCGTTTCCTTCCCCAAAGTGTGATCGGGGTTACCTGGACCGACGAATGGTTTAACCGGAGTGCCGATTTGCTCTCGGACAACCTCTACCTGAGTACCGACAATAAATTAATTTATGATCGCAATTTTAACGATGTGCACAACATCATCGCGAGCGCCATTCTTCAAACTTCCGATAATGTTTCATCGAGCTACAAAAGTGAGGTGAGCGGGAATGCTTCGCCTTCCACGTCCGATCCAACGGCTGGAGGAAATGTGGCGGGGATGGGTTCGGGAACCAGCCGGTCGCGGCAGGTAGGCTTAATTGGTAATATGCACTACACTTTGCTGGGCCGGTACATGTTTAACTTAGGCTACCGTTACGAAGCCAACTCTACTATGGGCGCCAACAATCGCTGGGCTGGCTTTCCTTCGCTGGGTGTAGGTTGGCAACTCGGCGATGAAGCCTTTATGGAATCCCTGTACTGGCTGAGCACACTGAAATTGCGCTACAGCTGGGGGCAAAGCGGAAACGCGCCCAGCGGATCGTATTCCTATATCGGCACTTTTTCTTCCATCACACCCGGATATATCGATCTGCCGGCCATCGAACCCAATACCATCCAGCTCGATAACCTGAAATGGGAAACCGTAACCCAGTCGAACTTTGGACTCGATTTTGCCCTGTTTTCCGACAAAATGCGGTTCAGCCTCGACATATACGACAAACTGACAACCGACATGCTTCAGAAGGACATTGGCCTGCCTTCTTCCTCGGGTTACGAAAAAACCAAGTATTATAACTCAGGCAGTATGTCGAACAAGGGCTGGGAATTTCGGATCGATTACGATGCCGTGCGCAGCAAAGAATGGATGGTGCAAATCAACTTTAACATTGCCCGGAACCGGAACGAAATTATTGAAATGCCCGATAACCTGACCGATTATAAATATGATTTTAAAAACGGGGAATATGCCTATAAGGTCATCGAAGGCAATCCGCTGGGCTCGTTCTACGGCTACAAGTACCTGGGAGTTTATCAGAACGAAGAAGAAACCTATGCCCGCGACAACGAAGGCAAGCTGATCAGCAATATCCGGGGAGAACCGGTGATCATGAAAAACGGACCCGATAAAGTGTACCCCGGCGATGCCAAATATCTCGACCGGAACAGCGACGGCGTCATCGATCAATACGACATCGTTTACCTGGGTAACTCGAATCCGGTATTTACCGGCGGAGGGGGATTCACAGTGCGTTACCGGCAATTTACCTTTTCGGCCTTTGCCCATGGACGGGCCGGGCAAAAAGTGGTCAACCAGATGCGGATCGATACCGAAAACATGCGGGGAACCAACAACCAAAGCACCGCCGTGTTGAAACGCTGGCGCCACGAAGGCGACGATACCCGTATTCCCCGGGCACTATACGATAAAGGGTATAACTACCTGGGATCGGACCGCTTCGTCGAAGACGCATCGTTTATCCGGATGAAAACCATGACCCTGAAATACGAGCTGCCGAAAAAGGTGCTCCAAAAAGTGAAGTTCAACCGGGCTGAAATTTATGTGACGGCGTACGATCTTTTTACCTGGACAAACTATACCGGACAGGATCCCGAAGTCAGCCTTTCGAAGGACGACGGCGTAGCCTATTTAATTGCCAAAGACAATTCGGACACGCCCAAACCCGTCCGTTGGTCGCTTGGTTTAACCATTGGTTTCTAAAAAGGAAGAAAATGAAAATGAATTCGATCAAATACCTGATAGTGACGTTGCTCGTTTTACTGACTGCATCGTCGTGTGAAGACTGGCTGAACCTGTACCCCGAAAATGCGCAAACAACCGATCAGTACTGGCAAACCAAGGAGGACGTACTGGCCGTGGTCGCTGCAGGTTACGTGAAACTCCAAAAATCGGTCGACCGGCTTTTTGTTTGGGGCGAAATCCGGGGTAACGGGATATCCATTTACAATACCAGTGCGGATGATAACATCGAAGCTGCCCTCGATTTACAGGAAATGGATATCCTTACGAAAAACCTATATGCCAAATGGGGGCCGATGTATGAAATTATCAATATTGCCAATTCGGTGATCAAATATGCTCCCGAAGTTGTGGGGCGCGATGAATCTTTTTCGGAAGAACAAATGAATTCCTACCTGTCGGAAGCCTATTTTCTTCGCAGCCTGGCCTATTTTTACCTGGTACGGACCTTTCGCGATGTTCCCCTGATCCTGGAACCGTATGTAAACGACGAACAGGAATACGAAATTCCCCAATCGTCGGCCGATGTTGTCCTCGACCGTATTACCGAAGATCTGAAACATGCTCTTTCGTCGGCGAAGGAATTTTTCCCCGAGATCGACTACGACAACCCGGTATACAGCAAAGGCAGGGCAACCAAGTGGGCAATCTATTCCCTTCTGGCCGACATTTATCTCTGGCGGGGTTTATACGATGATTGCATCCGGTGTTGTGATTACGTTATTCAATCGGGCCGTGTAGGTTTGATTTCCAAAGACCTGTGGTTTACAAATTTCTTTCCGGGCAATACCAATGAATCGATTTTTGAAATCCAATATGATTACAACCTGGGGCAAACCAATGATTTCATCAAGTGGTTTTCGACCGACCGGAAGTATCGTTTTTCGATGGATACCTATTCGCTTTATTTTGCCACCCAGGAACTGGGCGATATCCGGGGCGACGGTGCGTCCATTTCGTTAAAAGATTATTCGGTATGGAAGTACCTTGGGATTTATGTCGATATTACAGCCACTGCCGAACGGGCCACTTCAACCCAGAACGACCAGAATTATATCCTATACCGGCTCGCCGAAATCTATTTGATGAAAGCAGAAGCCCTGGCGATGAAGGGCGACTTCCAGGCCGCCACCGAAATGGTCGGGAAAATTCGACATCGGGCAGGAATTGAAGAAGCGCTGGTCGCACCCACGACGGAACTGGAAATGCTGAAACTGATCCTCGACGAACGGGGCCGCGAGTTGTTTGCCGAAGGAAAACGCTGGTTCGACCTTCTGCGCATTGCCCGGATCGGCGATTATAAATACATCGAATTCTTCATCAGTGAAGTAATTAAGGTGATACCTTTGAACAAAGTTGCCATTGTATCGTCAAAACTGATCGATCCCAATGCCCATTACCTGCCGGTCCATCAGGATGAACTGGATGTGAACACCCAGCTGGTGCAAAACCCTTATTATTCACGCTTAGGTAATTAACTATGGAAATAAAAAAAGAAAAATATATGAACAAAGGAATCCTGATCGCCGCGCTGGTAGCGTTATTCTTTTCCTGCGTCGATCCCTATGAGGACCAAATTACACCGGCCTATGATTTTTATCCGGCAGCCACATATATGCAAATGGACAGTACCCATTTTTCGCTTTGGGTTGAACTCCTTCGTTATACCGGTTTGTTTCATACCCTGAATCTGGGCGCGAATTACACCTGTTTTGTACCCGGGAATCCGGCTATGGAAAAATACCTGAACACACGCTCTTATTCGGGTATAAGGGATATTCCGCTCGAAGAGGCGATCCACCTGGTTAAATACCACACAATACCCGGTGCAGAATATTCCCAGTCCTTGTTCGACAACGGAGTGCTGGCCGACACAACGGCAACCGGTGATTTCCTCTCGATCGAGATCCGGGAAGGCGGGCTCAATGCCATCTATGTGAACGGAGAAGCCCGGATCGAACAGTTCGACCTCGACGTAACCAACGGGATTATCCATGTGCTGGAAGATGTGCTAACGCCCATAACGGAAACAATTTGGGAAAAGATCCGAAACAACGGTTACACCCTCTTTGCTCAGGCAGTTGAGGCAAGCGACTATGCCGAAGTGCTGAATACGATTTCTGTTGTTGAAGTGAACACGACAACCGGCGTAAGTTCTTTCCGGAAAAAATACTTCACACTCTTTGCCGTTTCCGACGAACAGTATGCCCTGTACGGCATAAACAATCTGTCGGAACTGGAAGCCCACCTTTTGGCGAATACCCCCGATGCCGGCAGCGCTGCAGAAGAATTGGGCCGGTATGTGGCCTATCATATCCTCGACCAGCAGATCGATTTCGACGCCCTGGCCACATTCACGGGTACGTCCACTTCCCGGAACCTGGAAACCCTGGCGACCAACGAACTCATTAATGTATCGGTTATGGACGAAAACCTCTACCTGAATTCCGATACGGCTACCGGCATGTTTACATCCATTCTCGAAGAAAATATCAGCTGTAAGAACGGGATTATCCACAGCATCAGTGCACCGCTAACCGTTATCACCCCTCCCGTTACCAAGGTGACCTGGGAACTGACGGATTATGCCGATCTGGCCTCGCTGTTTTCCAATGTATACCGCAAATCAACGGTTTCGAGTACGACAACAGAATACATTGCGCCCGGAGAGGTTTCCTGTTATGCTTGGGCTGCTATCCCCTCATCGAACAACGACCATGCTGTAGGGTACCGGATTGCCAACAAAAACGATGCAATTCTCTTCGAAATGATGAACTATGATTGCCTTTATCTCGACCTGGGTTTATACGGTTGGATCGATCTTACGTCCCCGACAATTATCAAAGGAACCTACACGGTCAGTATCCGATTCTACAGCATTGCCAAAGGGATTGAGGACGGAAAACTGTTGCTTATTTTGGATGGTAATTACTTCGGATCCGAAATCACGACCCATGGCCGTTCCGACACCAAAACACAAAATGTTACCGTCTCGATAGGTGAAGTGACCTTCGACGAAACCCGTACCCATCATTTGCGGATTTTAGCCGGAGATGATATGGGGATATACATCGACTATCTTGAGTTTGAACCTGTAAATCCTTGAAAAAATGAAACATATCCTGATAATGTTGTTGGCAGTGTTTGCCCTGTTCTCCTGCAACGAAGGATGGGACCAATACTATAATTCCACTACGGAAGATGCGGAAATATCTCCTTTGACCCTTTATGAATATTTTGAGGGCGAGGCCGGGTATTCCCAATTCTTTACCCTGTTGAAGGAGTATGATGTGGCCGATCAACTGGCCCGCGACCAGGAACTGACCGTTTGGGCCGTCCGCGATGATCATTACGACATTTCGGTAGTGGGAAGCATCGAACACAATCTGGTTGCCCAATATCATGTAAACAACCTGATGCTCAAAAAATCGGATTTCAAAAGTGGTTTGCGGATTCCCATGTTGAACGGGATCTATCTGACCCTTACCGTGGAAGGTGATCAGGCGTTTGTGAACAACACCCGTGTGATCAGCAGTAAGCGTTTCAAAAACGGCGTCGTATACGAAATCGAATCGGTGCTGAAGCCTTTGACCAATATGCTCGATTACATCATCCTTCTCGATGACAGCTACT
>DAIMEA010000192.1:0-7523 GCA_036725585.1 Prolixibacteraceae bacterium
GACGAATTTAGTTTTGTGGCGAAACCGGGTTAAAGACGAATTTCAACAGAAATATGGAGAAAAACTCACATTCATGCCGGTCTTTATTGAGGCAGTAGCTGCCGCTCTGCGTGCGTTTCCGATGGTGAACGCCTCGGTCGATGGCGATCGGATCATCCTGCGGGGAAAAGTGAATATCGGCATTGCCGTGGCCAAACCCGACGGGAACCTGATTGTCCCTGTGATCAACGATGCCGATCAAAAGAACCTGGTCGGGATCACTGCATCCCTGAATGATCTAGCGAACCGGGCACGTGCCAATAAATTATCGCCCGACGAAATTACAGGAGGCACCTTTAGCATCACCAATTTTGGCTCGTTCCGCAACCTGATTGGAACGCCCATTATCAATCAGCCCCAGGTGGCCATACTGGCAACCGGGAGCATCGAAAAGAAACCGGCTGTTATGGAAACACCCACGGGCGATGCCATCGTGGTTCGCCATAAAATGTTCCTCTCGCTGTCGTACGACCACCGGATCGTCGACGGAGCCCTGGGAGGAGCCTTCCTCCGGAGAATAGCCGATTTATTGGAAGAATTTGACAGTAACCGAAAAATTTGATTGCCATGAACGATATGTTTCCCAAAAAGTATACAATAAAAAATGTTGATAAAACGACCCTCGAAAATTGGTACCGTTTGTTGGTTACCGGACGAAAAATCGACGAACGCGCCCCGAATTACCTGAAACAGGCTATAGGATGGTCGTATCATGCTCCCTTCGCCGGGCACGATGGAATTCAGTTTGCCCTCGGGCAGCATTTCGACCGGAATACCGATCATCTTTTCCCATATTACCGGGACATGATGACCGCTTTATCGGCAGGGCTCACTCCCGAAGAAATCATCCTGAATGGTATTTCCAAAGCCACCGATGTGGCCGGTGGGGGCAGACACATGTCGAACCATTTTGCCAAGCCCGAATGGAACATACACAACGTTTCGTCGTGTACCGGGAATCACGATTTACATGCAGTCGGAGTTGCCCGTGCCATAAAATATTACGGACACAAAGGCGTGGCCTTTACCTCGCATGGCGAATCGTCTCTCTCGGAAGGCTATGTTTATGAGGCTATTAATGGAGCTTCAAGAGAGAAGTTGCCGGTAATTTTTGTGATCCAGGACAACGGCTACGGTATTTCGGTGCCCAAACACATGCAAACCGCCAACCGGAAGCCCTCGAACAATTTCAGCGGTTTTAAAAACCTGCGCATCATCCATTGCAACGGGAAAGACGTTTTCGACTCTATGAGTGCAATGGCCGAAGCAAAACGGCATGTGCTCGAAGAAGGCGAACCGGTAATGGTGCATGCCAATTGTGTGCGGATTGAATCGCATTCGAACTCCGACCGCCACGAACTGTACCGGAACGAGAACGAACGAAACTATGTGCGCGAATACGATCCCCTGGCCAAATTCCGGCGTATGTTGCTCCGTTACGACCGTTTTACCGAAGAGGAACTGTTGGCCATAGAGGAAGAAGCCGTTCGCCTGGTTAAGGATGCGCACAAGAAAGCGCTGGCAGCCCCTGATCCCGATCCGGCGAGCATTTTCAACTTTGTGCTGCCCGAAGCCTATCCGGCAGAAAAATATCCCGACGGTGTCCACCAGCACGAGGGAGAAAAAATCAAACTGGTCGATGCAATCAACAAAACCCTGAAGGAAGAATTCCGGCACAATCCCGACACCTTTATCTGGGGTCAGGATGTGGCAAATAAAGAAAAAGGCGGTGCCTTCAACGTTACAAAAGGGATGCAGCAGGAGTTTGGGGAACAGCGTGTATTCAGCGCTCCCATTGCCGAAGACTTTATTGTGGGAACGGCCAACGGGATGAGCCGTTTTAACGATAAAATCCGGATTGTGATCGAAGGGGCCGAATTCGCCGATTATTTCTGGCCGGCCATGGAACAGTTTGTTGATTCAAGCCACGACTACTGGCGCTCGAATGGCCAGTTCACCCCGAACATGACCATCCGCCTGGCTTCGGGGGGATACATAGGTGGCGGACTTTACCATTCCCAAAACATTGAAGGCGCTTTGGCTACCCTGCCCGGGGTACGCATTGTTTACCCCTGTTATGCCGACGATGCGGCCGGTTTGCTCCGGACCGCCATCCGCTCGAAAGGAATAACCGTATTTATGGAGCCCAAGGCTTTGTACAACGCTCCCCAGGCTGCCGCTGCAATCCCCGATGATTTTGAAGTGCCTTTTGGAAAAGCCCGGATTCGCAGAAGCGGCAAGCATATAACCGTCATTACCTACGGAAATACGGTGATTCATAGCCTTGAAGCTGCTGAAAAACTGGCTGCTGAAGGACTGGATGTCGAAGTCATCGACCTTCGCTCGCTCATCCCCCTCGATACAAAAACCATCCTGAACTCGGTGAAGAAGACGAATAAAGTGCTCGTGGTCCACGAGGATAAGGTATTTGCCGGTTTTGGCTCCGAAATCGCCTCAACCATCATGAACGAAGCCTTCGAACACCTTGATGCACCCGTGAAACGGCTGGGATCGACCTTTACACCCGTCGGATTTAACCGGATTCTGGAAAAGGCCATTTTGCCCAACACGGAGAAAATTATGGAGGGGATACGGGAGCTTTTCCGGTATTAAGTGGAGGTAGAGGTTTTAGGTTAAGGTTGAGGTTGAGGTTGCCTCACAGTCCAAAACTTTTGGGAGGCAGAGTGATTATGGTTCAGTAAAACAAAATGGGATTCTATATGAAACAAATTGGAATTTTTTACAGTTTTCATACAAACAAAACCGCCCGGGCTGGGGAAAAGATCCGGGAGGCTTTTGGACCGGAGGCAGAAGTAGAAGTTGTGAATGCCGAACAGGTTACGGAAGCGGATATACTTCGGTTCGACAACCTGATCGTGGGCGTTCCGACCTGGTTCGACGGTGAATTGCCCAACTACTGGGATGAGTTTGTCCCGGCCCTCGAAGAAATGGATTTACGAGGGAAGCGCTTCGCTATTTACGGTCTGGGCGATCAGAAGGGCTACCCCGAGAATTTCAACGACGGGGTAGGGATCTTTGCCCGGATTGTTGAAAAACTGGGAGCCGAAGTGATTGGTTTTACTTCGCGCGAAGGCTATCGCTACGAATCGTCGGCAGCCGAACGCGGCGACCGTTTTTGCGGCTTATGCCTCGACCAGGAAAACCAGGCCCGCCTCACCGCGAAAAGAATCGAACAGTGGGTGGGGCAGTTGAAAGAGGAATTTTATTGATCCTCACCCCCGCATCATCTGTCCCGTAGGCATCATGTCGTCGCTGGGGGGGTATCCGTTGATTTTTTTGAATTGAAGCCGTTTGCACTCGTTTTGTTTCGGACCCCGGCAATACTGGTTGATAAAACCTTTGCAGGCAAGGTCTTTTTCGGACTGGTACTTTTTGAAAAAACCACAGTTGGGCAGATGGATGCATTCCTGAATCATAATATTTGTTTTAAAGGTTAGGTGTTAACGCGATGATTGAAATTTTTGTATTATCGGGGCTTTGTCTTCGAACGAAATCATCAGCAAATAGATTCCGGGATTTAACGCGCTCCCGGGCAGTTCAATTTTATGAATTCCCTTATCCAGGAATCTTTTATCGGGCTTTCCGATCAATTTTCCTTTTGCATCAAAAAGGGAAAGGATGATTTCTCCGTGCTTATCCATTGCAAATGAACATTGGATGGGATGATTTCCGGGACCCGAAAAAACCCATGCTTTCGATAAGGGTGTTTGAACGACTGCTCCCGGAGATGTGACGGTGTCACCCGGATTGTAGTTGGTGGTGTCGCCCGGGTTGTAATGAGTCGTATCGCCGGGATTGAAATTTAACGAGTGCAGCATCAGATCGATATTGCTGACGTCCCGATCCAAATGGATTACGTTGGCCGTTTGGATGGACGAAGAGCTCCTGTAGTATTGGTACTCATAGGTTTCATGCATACTGCTGTTTACGATTCCGTGCGTTTTAACAACATAATCCCGTTCGGCCAGCCCGTCGAAACGAAAAGCACCGTTTCTGTCGGTCAGCATCATGTTTACATAGGTTTCGTCGGAGAGGACAACATAGATCCAAAGGTTGGGGATCGGAACCGGGTTGGCACCATCGATGCAGTAGGCTTTTCCGCTGAGGAAGTAACCATTTTTCAGGACAAAATCGAAATGATTCAGATTGGTGTGAATCTGAATTCTTTGGGCTTGTGAAGGATCATATGTGTTGTTGTAAAAAACCGGGGGGTAGATCTGTTGCTCTTCTTGATTGATGGGATTCATTCCTTTTCCTGTGGCAATAAGGTAATATTCGCCGGGCTCAATTCCGCTAAGGGTATATTCACCCGAAGCATTCGTCCATGAATCGCGGTATAAATAGTTCCACCAGTCCAATGCAGGTTCTCTTAAAAGGGCTACACAGGTGTTGGCTATACCCGATCCGGACGATGTGGTCACTTTTCCGGAAACAGAGATGCCCGAGCTTAAGAAAAAATGGATATCCGAAAATCCGGGTTTCTGATTATCGAGTCTTAATAAAGTTGCTGTTATTCTATTGGTTGCAGTATTGTAATATTGGGTCATATAGTCTGCATCGGTATAGCCAACATAATAATTTCCCGGTGGAAGTGAACCAAAGCAATATTTTTCGCCTTTTGTGTTAATCGACTGGATTTCTCCCCATTTTTGATTGTACAAGCGGATAACAACATTCGACAATGGATTATTTGTGGCTAAATCAAATATGCTGCCTTTAATGAATTGACCCGAAATGGTGATGGTCAGGTTGGATAAATCCTTGTTCACATTCAGTAAAGTAGCTCCGGAAATTGTTTTGGAATTCGGGTACCATGTTTTTGTATAGAGATACTCCTCATATCGGAAGTCTCCAATTCCTCCATCGGCATGTAAATAATACTTACCGGCAGAAACATTTGATATAAAAAAAGTACCATCGCCGGAAGTCTTTACGTGATAGAATTTTGTACTATCCATCGATGAGACCAATAAAACGCCGACATTTGCCACAGGTGTTTGGTTGATTTCATGAACAACCCTGCCCGAAACGTTAAACGAATGGGCGGTAAACGGAAAGAACAAAAGAAAAATAAATATAGGTTTGGTCGAAAAGGTTTTCATGAATAACGCGATAAATCTTATACAAAGTAGCGAACATTCCTGTTTATGTCAATATTTTGTTTCGATAAAATGAGGTTTCTTGTTTCTTTTTTTTGAATCATTACTGTCTGGTTAAAACAAGAGATTGCTTCGCTACGCATACAATGACGCTCAATCTTTTTTATTTACCCGAACATAAATTTTTTTAATAAGGGTTCAATTTTTCCCGATCTCTTTTCCCTTTTCCCATTTTTCCTAACTTTGTCGCGTTTATGTACTCAAAAGAAAATTTCAAAGAATATGAGAAAAAAAGTAGTTGCCGGTAACTGGAAGTGCAATACCACGCTCCAGGAAGGCATAGCGCTGGCTAAGGCTGTTGATCAATTGGTTGCTGAAAATGGCGCCCACGATGTAGTGGTGGTTTTGGGAACCCCCTTTACCCATCTGACCAGCGTGGTCGCGAATGTGGATTCAAAACGGATCGGGGTTGCTGCCCAAAACTGTGCAGCCGAACCCAAAGGGGCTTTCACCGGCGAAGTATCTGCCTCCATGGTCCAATCAACCGGCGCTGCATATGTCATTCTGGGACACAGCGAACGGCGCGAATATTACGGTGAAACCAGCGCTATTCTGAACAAAAAGCTGGCCCTGGCACTCGAAAACGGACTGACCCCGATTTATTGCTGTGGCGAACCCCTCAGCATCCGGAATGCCGGTACCCAGGTCGAATACGTCATCAAGCAGTTAAACGAAACGGTGTTTCAATTATCGGTCGAAGATTTTAAGAAGCTGATTATTGCCTACGAACCTATCTGGGCCATTGGAACCGGTGTAACCGCCACCACCGAACAAGCCCAGGAAATGCACAAAGCCCTGCGAGATGCCATTGCGGCTAAGTTTGGGAACGATGTAGCTGAAGAAACATCGCTGCTTTACGGCGGAAGCTGCAACGCCAAAAACGCACAGGAACTTTTTGCCAATCCCGATGTCGACGGCGGACTCATTGGCGGAGCTTCGCTCAAAGCCGAAGATTTCATCCAGATTATCAATGCCTATTAAAAAATGGCTTACCTTTGGGATAAATTTTTCATAATAAAAAACCTTTAACTCACCTTACCGGAGGTTGTTCCCAGCGGACAACCTCTGTTTTTTATCTCCTCAGGCAAATTTTTTCATATAGGTTTCAATGGGTACGGCAAAGCTTTCTTTATTTTGATCGATCCATTGGCAAACAGCCTGGTATTGTTCCTTTTGCAGGTCGAAATTCATAATCGGGTAATTTTTTTCCAGATCCGGAATACAAACCCAAATCTTTTTGGCAACGGGCTTCTTCAGGTTCCATTTGTAAAAACGTTTGATAAAGGTGTCGAAGCCGTTTTGGGAAATCATGCCCAGGAAGACCCGGAGCAGCTTGATGTCTTTGATGTTCAGTTTCAGCATTTCGAACGAGGGCATCATGTTGTACAGATCCTGGTAATCTTCGTGGGTTACTTCGCGCATCGGGCTGATGATGAAGAGTTGGTCGAGTATCTGGTTTTGTTTCCGGTAATTCCGGAGGTGTTTTTCAAATTGTTTGAACGATCCGCCGGTTCCACCATCGGCAAAGCTGCCCTGTGTGAATTTGTGTAAGCTGCCTTCGTCGCTCCCAATGGTCTGATCGGGAAAGATGATGGGGATGGCTGTGGTGGCCATTAAGAGGTCGGAGAGGAGGATGTCCTGATGACCGGGTTTGTGACTGCCGGCCCAAAGGGTTCGCAGGCGTCGGTACGAAAAGGCCAGGATGTACGACGGAAAAGTCAGATCGCCCAGCAGATGCTGTTGGGCATCGCTCAGGAAGCGATCGACGGTTTTCCTCAGGGGCTTGGTATCGAGGGGAACGAATTTGATTTTCTGAAAGACATCCTTGTTCTTCACCTTGAACAACACTTCCTCTTTGTAATAATCGTCCCAGTTGAGGGGGACATTCGTCCGGAAACAGGCGTTGATGGCTGCGATATTCAATGCCCCTGAGCTAAATCCGGCCAGCAGGGTGCTTTCGGGATTCAGTTCCAGTCCGCGGTATTCAATGAGTTTGTCGAGGATGGCTACTTCCTGGGAAATTCGGGCAGCAGCACCGGTCAGTAATAAAGCGTTTTTCATGGTTTTCTGTTTTTTCTGGTTTTTCTTATATAACTCATCGGGTAGCATCAAATTTAGCTTAATTTCTGCAAAGCAGGGCAGGGGTTTTGATCCTTTTTTAAAGGGTCTTACACATCGTGCAGCTTTCCGGGACTGCAACTTTTCAAGTTGCAGTTACTGTTGTTCAACTTAAAAAGTTGAACTCCCGGAAGTGGAACTCCCGGGACTGCAACTTTCCAAGTTGCAGAAATTGCGCAGCAATTT
>DAIMEA010000193.1:0-7417 GCA_036725585.1 Prolixibacteraceae bacterium
AACCAATCAGCATCAAGGGATTATATTCCATTCCGGGCGCCGGCACAACGATTAGTGTTGCCAACGAAAGGGGTATTCCGATGTATACGATCCCAAATGTGGTATAGGAAATATTTTGAATTTTCTTTTGCTTATCACTGAAAAGTTCTACAGCCGGAATTAGCATCAAAAGAGGAATCAAACCGAGAAAGAGCTGCGGCCCGATAACGGAAGTCATATACAGAAAAACGGAGGCGTATAAGTAAGCAGCAGTCAAAATACCCATGATAACCCGGGGGTTATGGCCTTCGCGCCGAATTAGCCGATAATATTCGTACAAGCTGATGATCAGCACAAGTTCAAAAAAAAGGGCAAAAAACCATTTTCCTGCCAGAATACTTCCCAGGGTGACGACGACATATACGGCACCGGCCAGAGTCCGAACGGCTAATTCTTTCAATTTTTTAAATCCTTTATTAATTCAAGGGCCTGTTGTTCATTGTTTTCATGAACATAAAGTTCGATATCGCCATAGGTTCTATAAACCGAATCCTTTTTGTTTAGAATGACACTCTTGATTCCGTTGTTCTCAAGTATGTCCCTGGCAATTTCGGCCTGATACAAATGTCCCGACAAATAAACACATTTCCAATCTTTTTCCATAATACCCCTTTTTCGTTTTTTAAAATATTCTTCAAGATAATGAAATAAACCGATCGGATCGATACGAACGGAAGAAAAGAAAAGAGAATATCCCGAAGCGTTTAAGGAATCGGCCATTACCGGAAATCGTTTATTGAGCCGCCGAAGACGTTTGTGAATTCCCGTTATCGGCAGGGATAACCTGGGTTTTGATCCCTCCGGGACGCGGCCCGAAAATTTCCTCCAGGTCGTCGCTGAAAATCACTTCTTTCTCGAGCAGACGTTCGGCCAAAATGCGGTGGCCCTGAATATTTTCCCTTAGTATTTGTTTCGATCGCAGGTACGATTCCTCGACCAGCTTTTTGATTTCGGCATCGATCAACTCGGCCGTTTTCTCACTGTAGGGCTTGGTAAAGCTATAATCCGACTGTCCGGATGAATCGTAAAAGCTAAGGTTTCCCACCTGGTCGCTCATACCGAAATAGCTCACCATGGCATACGCCAGTTTAGTTACTTTTTCGAGGTCGTTCTGGGCGCCCGAGGAGATTTTTCCGAATACCAGTTCTTCAGCCGCGCGTCCGGCCAAAGTGGCACACATTTCGTCGAGCATTTGCTCTTTCGTGGTAATCGATCGTTCTTCGGGAAGATACCAGGCAGCCCCAAGCGCTTTTCCCCGGGGAACAATGGTCACCTTCACCAGCGGATGGGCATGTTCGAGCAGCCAGCTCACGGTTGCATGGCCCGATTCGTGGTAAGCGATGGTTTTTTTCTCTTCCACCGATATGATTTTGTTCTTTTTCTCCAGGCCGCCCACAATCCGGTCAACGGCATCGAGGAAATCCTGTTTCTCAACCGATTCATGATCTTTTCGTGCAGCAATCAAAGCCGACTCGTTGCACACGTTGGCAATATCGGCTCCCGAGAACCCGGGGGTTTGCTTGGCCAGAAAATCGACATTCACCTCTGCCGAAATCTTCAGTGGGCGCAAGTGAACCTTGAAAATCTCTTTCCGTTCGTTCAGGTCGGGCAATTCAACATGGATTTGCCGGTCGAAACGGCCGGCCCGCATAAGGGCCCGGTCGAGAATATCGGCACGGTTGGTCGCCGCCAGGATGATGACTCCCGAATTGGTATCGAAGCCATCCATCTCGGTCAGCAACTGGTTAAGGGTGTTTTCCCGCTCGTCGTTTGAGCCCAGGTTCGGATTTCGCCCACGGGCGCGGCCTATAGCGTCAATTTCGTCGATAAAAACGATGCAGGGCGCTTTCTCCTTGGCTTGTTTAAAAAGGTCGCGAACCCTCGAAGCGCCTACGCCAACAAACATTTCCACGAAATCGGATCCCGACATCGAAAAGAAAGGAACATTAGCTTCTCCGGCAACCGCTTTAGCCAGAAGGGTTTTCCCGGTGCCGGGAGGCCCTACCAGCAGGGCGCCTTTCGGAATTTTTCCGCCCAGTTTGGTATAGCGTGTAGGATTTTTCAGGAAGGAAACAATCTCTTCAATTTCCTGCTTGGCTTCGGAAAGACCGGCCACATCCCGAAAAGTGGTACTCACTTTTTGGTCGCGGTCGAATAGTTTTGCCTGCGATTTTCCCACACTGAAGATCCCTCCGCCGGGGCCACCGCCTCCGACCTTGCTCATCCGCCGGAAAATAAACCACCAGAAAAAGACAATCAGAGCAATCGGGAAAAGAATGTTGATGAGGCTGCCCCAGTCGTAGGTATCGTCGTAAATGATGGGTATTTTGTCCGATTCAGGGGTTTGAAATAATTCGTAGGCAGTTTCCAGGTTTTCTTCAAACTTGTCGACCGAGCCAATCGTGAAAAAGAAGTGCGGACCGGCGATTCCGGGTTTGGAAAATCCTTTCCCCAGTTTTTCCTCATATTTGGAGTAGCTTTCTTTTTTAATGTAAATATTGGCCTCCGATTTATTCAGGACCACAATTTTTTCGATATCCGAACTTTGGAGCATGGTATTCTTCACTTTCATCCAGGTGGTTTCGACGGCTCGTTTTCCACCACTAAAGATCTGAATGCCAAACAAAATCATAATCAGGGCAATATAAACCCAGGTCATGTTGAATTTGGGTTTACCCTGTGCGGAATTTTTCGATTTATTGGTTTGCATCGAAGGCTTTTCCTTCTGTTTTTCTTCCATCATAGCATTATAAATCTGATTGAAAACTTTTCAATTTCGAATCAGCCCAGAGCGACTCAAGGTTGTAATGTAACCGGTAGTCCTTTTGAAAAATGTGTACCATTACATCACAATAGTCGAGCAAAATCCACTGTGCATTACGATAACCATCGGAATGCCAAACATTTTCACCGGTGATTTCCTCAACCGTTTCTTCAACCGAACGGGCAATAGCCTCGACCTGTGTATTGGAATTGCCGTGGCAAATGATGTAATGGGAACATTCGGTATTTCCGGTTTCATCGAGGTCGAGATCGATAATTCCTTCCCCCTTCTTTCTCCGGACACCCTCTACAATGGCATCGATTAAAAAACCCGATGTTGTCTTGCTCCTGTTTTGATTCATGTTGTATCTTCGTCCCTGCAAAATTAAACTTTTTTACCCGATTTTATACCCGGAATAAATGGCAGATATTATCGGCAAAAATAGAATTGCATTGGACAGGGTTGATTCAACCAACAACTATGCCAATACCCTTTTGGCGGATTCGGGCTGGCCCGAAGGAACGGTCGTTGTGGCCGAAGAACAAACCCACGGAAGGGGTTTGATGAAAAACCGTTGGGAAAGTGCCCCTTCTGAAAACCTTTTGGCCAGCATTATTTTTTATCCCTCGTTTCTACCCGTTCAAAACCAATTCCTTCTTTCAAAGGTTGTTGCCCTGGGCATTTTCGATACCCTGAAGGCTTTCACCGATCAGATATGGATAAAGTGGCCCAATGATCTATATGTCGGCGAACGAAAAATTGCCGGTATTCTGATCGAAAATTCCGTCATGGGATCCGTCATCCAATCGTCGGTAGCGGGTTTGGGAATCAACCTCAACCAGGAAAAATTTTTCAGCAATGCGCCCAACCCCCTATCCCTCTGTCAAATCATCAAAAGAAAAATCGACCGCACGGAGTTTCAGGAACTTGTTTTCGACAACATTGAAAAGTGGTACCTTTTCCTTCAATCGGGCAAGAGAGACACCCTTAACCAGATTTACCAATCGGCCTTGTTTCGTTTGGGCATCGAAGCCGCCTATACCGATCAAAAAGGCGCTTTCAGGGGTACCCTCACCGGCGTAAACGAAACCGGGCAATTAATGATCCGGAAAAATACAGGCGAAACCGTTTGTTATTTTTTTAAGGAAGTAGAATTCGTGTTGGGCGAACTACGACAAAATGGCACTTAACGGAAGGGAATCATGGCCAGGGTATCGGCCAGTTTGTTCACTGCTTCTTCCAACTTTTTACCAACCATCATCTTCATCATCATGTTCAGACCGGCATGAAGGGTTAAGCGCATTTTGCACTGGTAGGGTGTTACCGGCAGCAACTGAATCCAGAGGAATACCTCAAAAGGGATTTTACCCGTACCGCTTATTTTGATCATTTTCGGTTCTTCCCGCTCCAAAATACGAAAGCCGGCTTCTCCGTATCCGGAAAGGGTAAACCAGCAACGATCTTTCTCCGAATGAAAATCGCTGATGGAAACCTGGGGAACCTGGGCCGAAATCTTTTCCAGGATCTGGTCGTTGAATACCGTTCCCAGATTTTCGAAATTGGATAAAAACCGATAGACCACCTCCTGGTTTTGGTCGATGGTTTTTACTTCACTGACGTACTTACTGATACTCATGTAAACACAATGAATAAATGAATATTCCCCGCTTGATGAAGGGAATTATCTTCCCCATTCCGAAGGATTCTTTCGCCAGTTCTGAAGACTTTCGATTTCTTCAGCACGAATTTCCCCCTTGCTTAAGGCGAGCTCGATCAGAATCTGGTAATTGCTCAGGGTGGTCAATTCCACGCCGGCTTTCTCGAAATTCGTTTTCGACTCGGGAAAATTGTAGGTAAAAATTGCGACCATGCCCAGCACGTTCCCGCCAAAGCCGGTAAGCGCTTCCACAGCCTTCAGACTGCTCCCCCCGGTCGAAACCAAATCCTCAACCACAACCACTTTTTGTCCGCGCTTCAGGCTCCCTTCAATGAGATTTTCAAGACCATGATCCTTGGGCTTACTCCGCACGTACACAAAGGGTAGGCCCAGTTTATCGGCCACCAGCGCTCCGTGGGCTATGGCCCCGGTGGCCACTCCGGCAATTACTTCCACATCGGGGTATTTTTCGCGGATAATCCGGACAAACTGTTCGCAGATAAAATTCCGGGTTTCGGGGTACGATAAAATCTTCCGGTTGTCGCAGTAAATGGGCGCCTTCCAACCCGATGCCCATGTAAAGGGATTGGTGGGTTGAATTTTCAACGTATTTATTTCTAAAAGTTTTTTCGTTACTTCATGCTGATAATTGCTCATGGGTATTTTTTTAAAAATTTTCGGCTAATGTACAAAGTTTTTTTTAATGACCGGGTGGTTTGCATCGGGGGTCCGTTTAATAAATCATTAATTCAACGCGGCCTTCTCATTCGGGCTGAAAATGAAATGAATATGCGAATGGCCTGGGAAGAATTCCGCATCGGGGAAGGACGGAAATACCTGCTGTTCGAAGGCAAGGATCCCGAGAAAATGAAACAGTGGTTTTTCGGCCTGTTCACTACGGTAACAGCAGCCGGGGGGCTGGTGCGGAATGAAAAAAACGAATTGTTGTGCATTTTTCGGTACGGAAAATGGGACCTGCCCAAGGGAAAGGTGGAAAAAGGAGAATCGCTTTCCGAAGCCGCCCGTCGCGAAGTGGAAGAAGAGTGTGGCCTTTGCGGTTTAGCAGAAGAAGGGCTGGTTACGGTCACCCATCATATCTACCTAAATCCCAGGAAAAAGGATCAATGGATATTGAAACCAACCTACTGGTTTGCCTTTTTTTATAAGGGAAGCACCCAACCCGTTCCGCAGCAGGCCGAATCGATTGAAAGGGCTGTCTGGTTTGGGAAGAACGATCTGCCCCGGGTGATGGAAAACACCTGGGAATCGTTAAACGACATTTTTTCCGACTGGATTAATTTTGGGTAGCCTTCAGAATGTTGGCAAACTGCATTTCGAAATTTTCATCGGGCCATGGCGCCTGTGAACCGGCCATTCGCCCTTGCGGGTCGATCAGAAAATACGTAGGCAGAATCCGTACGTTGTATGAATCGTAAATTTCGCGCCGGGTCATGCCCCGCAAAACCGTCCATTCAAAATCCTCGCACGCGAGAAGCGCCGCATTCTTCTCAATTTCATCGTCCTCGATAATAACAACCAGGGCCAGATCTTTGCTGTAGGTTTTGTAGAAAGCCTTCATGAGTTCCTTGTGGTGGGCAAATTTTTCGTTGTCGGAACGGGTAAAACACAGGTAAACGTATTTCCCCGCAAAATTGTCCCAGGTTACGTAGTTCCCATTGATGTCAAGAAGCGAAAGCTCAGGTGCAATGGCCCCGTACATGGTTCGGGCCAGTTCGTTAAAGATTTTATTGGCCGTTGTTTTGTGTATTTCAAGAGTCGAGGTTTCGGTAATTTTCTGCAAAAGATTAAAAAGCCCCACGATGTTGAACCTTTTTGAGTAAAAAAGGGTGCGGATTCCTTTTAAAATGATGGCCTCGGCCAATTCCCGGTTGAACATCATTTCGTTGGTCAGCCAGTCGATAACCTGCTCGTATGCTCCCGAATTCAACAACACGCCGATTTTGTTGCCGTCGACCTGCTGCGTGGCATCCCGAAGGTATTTGGCAAACAATTTGTCGAAGAGTTCGCTGTACTGGGGATGGTAATATAAAATAGGCTGATTGACAAAATATTCCTCCATAATGGGCGTCGGATCCTGGATAAGCGCCATGTATTTTAGCGAGCCATATTTATAGGTCTTATATTGTTCGAAATAGGGTATCGCCGTTGTTGGAAACTTTTCCTGCAAACCGCCAATAACCTGTTCTGCGGTTTCGAGCGAACGACGGTAAAAGATCTGGTTCATGTTTGTGTTCAACTCGAGGGTATAAGAACGGTCGAAATTATCGATCAATAAATTGATCGCCTCGGGTTTGCTGTTTTTAATTCCAAAGTGCACCAGCTTCGGCCGGAAATAGGGATTGGACGTATTTTTTTCTTCTTTAGGAGGCAATACAATTTCGTACTTTTCGCCCGGCTCGGCAATAAACCAGCCTTTGTACACATCAAACTCGCTGAATACAGGCATGCTGCTTTCCAGATTGAGCGTAACAGTCAGTTCACCCTGATCGGAAAATACACCTTCGCCTATGACTTCCTGTTTCTCGATAAGAAAATTGGGAATGATGTAAAACGTGAAACTGTTCCCGGCGTAACCGGGGGCAGAAATGTGAATCTCGGCTGCATAAAGCCGGGAAATGCAAAACAGGAATGCGATGCTTAATCCAATTGTTTTCAAAATCCTCATCCTACCAAATAATTTTTCAAATCCAGTTTTTCCGGCAAAAACATCCCGGCATCCCCCCCATGCTGGATAATGTCACGAACTACCGACGAATTGATGGGCGTATGCTCCGGCCGTGTCAACAGAAACAGGGTTTCGATTGCCGGTTCCATCTTATTGTTCACCTGGGCAATGGCCCTTTCGTATTCAAAATCGGCCGAAGTCCGCAATCCCCTAAGTATGTACGATGCCTTCACCTTCCGGCAAAAATCGACCGTCAATCCATCATAGATTG
>DAIMEA010000194.1:0-7416 GCA_036725585.1 Prolixibacteraceae bacterium
A
The DNA here is from genome assembly GCA_036725585.1 of Prolixibacteraceae bacterium. Taxonomy (GTDB): domain Bacteria; phylum Bacteroidota; class Bacteroidia; order Bacteroidales; family Prolixibacteraceae; genus DAIMEA01. The sequence continues at coordinate 2 of DAIMEA010000194.1, forward strand.
GATTTTTTGTATTCATATTGTATACAGCATTTTATGCAAATCTGTCATAAGTAGCATAGTGAAGGAATTTTCTAATCAACTGAATATTAATAAATAAAAAAACAATAAGTACCATTATGAACCGAAGTATAATTACAACCGCATTACTGTTTCTGGGTTTTCTTTCGATGGCTCAGAACGCAGGTGAAAAGACGCTTCCATCCCCCGATAAAAAAGGGGGTATACCCTTGATGAAAGCCCTCAATGAGCGGCAAACAACCCGTAGTTTTTCTAATGAAAACCTGAGCGATCAGCAGTTATCGGATTTATTGTGGGCTGCGTTTGGGATCAATCGCACGGACAGTAAAAAGCGGACGGCCCCTTCGGCGAACAACAAACAGGAAATCGACATCTACGTTTTTCTTCAGGAGGGTACTTTTCTGTACCTGCCCGAAACCCACTCCCTGAAAAGGATCAATCGGGAGGACCTTCGGTCGCTTACCGGCTCGCAGGCCTTTGTTAAAAATGCGGCCGTAAACCTGGTTTATGTGGCCAACTTTGAACGGGTCCCAAACGAAAATCCCGACGAAAGCCTGAAATGGTCGTTTGCCAATGCCGGACATATATCGCAGAATGTATATCTGTACGGGGCTTCTGCCGGTTTGGGGGTTGTGGTTCGCGGTTGGGTCGACGGGGACTTGGTAAAAAGCAAACTGCAGCTTAATGAAAAACAATACGTACTTTTTGCCCAAACCATTGGAAAGTTAACAAAACAATGAAGAATCTGACTATTTTTCATTCGAATAAAACTTTTAACATACTGAATATCTTTTGGATCGAAAGATCGCTCTTTTAACAAAATTTAACTTCGTTGATCTTCGATTCGTCCGAATTGTACGCACATGTGGTTTATTCATGCGTGTTTGTGTTTTTCTGCAAACATGTTCGTTTCATTCCTTCTTCTTTTCTGTTTCATTTGCCAGCGGCTTCCACCATCTGGAGGATCCTATCCTTATGGAATACCTACTGTTTCATGTTCAGCCCTTCGCTACTTTGATTGGAATTTTATAAGAAAAAGGATTATCTTTGAAAAAATAGTAAAAATGAAGACAATACAATTACATATACCCGATACAGTTGATTTGAACGATAGGGAAGCAAAAATGTTACTGGCTTCACGTTTATACGAGAAGGGAAAATTATCATTAGGTCAGGCAGCCGAATTGGCAGGATTATCTAAAAGGGCTTTCATGGAAATATTAGGTGATTATGATGTTTCAATATTTAATTATCCTCTATCCGAACTTGATAATGATATAAAGAATGCCCAGGATTATTGTTTCTGATACAAGTTGCTTAATTTTATTAGATAAGCTTGGCAGGTTAGGTTTATTAAAATTGCTTTTTGGTGAAATAACGATTACGAAGATTATTGCTGAGGAATTTGGTAAAGCTCTTCCCGAGTTTATTGAAATTGAAAACCCGAAAGACAAGAATTGCCAGAAGATATTAGAGAGTTTTTTAGACCCAGGAGAAGCAAGTGCTATAGCTTTGGCATTGGAAAAAGACGAAAGTTTGTTAATAATTGATGAATTTAAGGCCAGGCGTGAGGCAAAACAATTAGGTCTGAAATATACCGGAACATTGGGTATCTTAATAGTTTCCAAAGAAAAAGGTTTCATCAATTCGACTACAGAGATTATCAAAGAAATCAAAGGAACGGATTTTAGGATAAGTGAGAAATTAATTAATGAGGTCATAAAGAAAAGTGGCGAATAACGACCAGCAACCTATCTAGTAGTCTGCTTGCCCGAAATTAGCTAAGGGTTGAAATTTTCATCGGATCGCACGATCAGGAATATCGTTCGTTGGAAATAATTGTATCTTTGATATCATGACCCAGCGAAAAACCGACCATATAACCCTGGCTGCCTTATCGGCCCCGGCCATGGCACAAGCCGATCAACGATTTAATTATGAACCCCTTCTGGGCATTCATCCCGGGAAATCGACTCCGGTATTCTTTTTGGGAAAGACGATGGAACATCCGCTCTGGATTTCGAGCATGACCGGCGGATCGGCCGAATCGGGCCCCATCAACCACCTGCTGGCCGAGGCCTGTGCCGAATTTGGACTGGGGATGGGTTTGGGCTCGTGCCGCCCCCTGCTCGAGAACAACGATTCTTTTGACGATTTCAACTTACGCCCGGTTTTGGGACCCGATCGTCCCTTTTTTGCCAACATAGGAATTGCCCAGGTAGAGAAACTACTGGAGAAAGGGGAATTTTCAAGGATTGATGACCTGGTTGGCCTCCTCGATGCCGATGGACTGATCATCCATGTAAATCCGGTCCAGGAATGGCTACAAACCGAGGGCGACCGTTTTCGGATCCCTGCTATGGAAAGCCTGACTGCCTTTATCGACCACCTCAAAAAACGCTATCTCCTGATTGTGAAAGAAGTTGGTCAAGGCATAGGTCCGGAGAGTCTGAAAGCCCTCTTCCGCTTAAACATCGATGCGCTGGAACTGGGCGCTTTTGGCGGAACTAATTTTGCCAATATCGAAATCATGCGGAATACCGAAAACCGGGTGCATCATTTGCACCCCCTGGCCACGGTAGGACATAACCTGGCCGAGATGCTGGATACAATCAATGCCCTGGCCTCAGAAAAATCAATGCCCTGCCGTTCGCTTATTTTATCGGGGGGCATCCGGAATTTTCTCGATGGTTATTATTATATGCAACAATCGATAATGCCTTCTGTGTATGGAATGGCCAATGTTTTGCTGCAACATGCCCTTATTTCGAAGAATGATCTGTTTGATTTTATCCGGGCCGACATTGAAGGCTATCGTTTTGCATCCCGTTTCCTGACATTGCGCAAATAAGTTCTTTTTTACCGATTCTCATCAATTTTTCCTGAAATAAGGATCTTGTTACCCGGAAAAATTCAATTACTGTTTACTTTGCATCTTATATTTGTACCAATAGCAAACATACCATGAAAGTAGTAATCGACGACAAAATACCCTACATACAGGGAGCCCTTGAACCCTTTGGCGAAGTGGTCTATCTGCCTGGCAAGTCCATCACTAAAGAAGTCGTTCGCGATGCCGATGCCATCATTACCCGTACCCGGACAAAGTGCAATGCCGCCTTGCTGGATGGGTCGGGTGTTTCAATGATTGCCACGGCCACCATTGGCTACGATCATATCGACACGGCATATTGTGACCGGGCCGGGATTGAATGGACCAATGCCCCGGGATGCAACAGCTGGTCGGTAGCCCAGTACATCATGGCGGCTCTGTTTACCCTGGCCACCGAGAAGAATCTCACCCTGGCCGGAATGACCATCGGTGTGATTGGCGCCGGAAATGTGGGCAGCAAAGTAGCCCGTTTTTGTGACATCATCGGGATGAAAGTGCTCGTCAACGACCCGCCCCGCGAACGAACGGAAGGATCGGCCGGTTTTGTTTCGCTTTCCGAAATACAACAGGAGGCACAGATCATCACCGTGCACACTCCCCTGACCTATGAGGGCGTAGATAAAACATTTCACCTGATCGATGCGGCCTTTCTCGAACAGTGCGCCAACAACATCTATCTGATCAACTCGGCCCGAGGCGAGGTGACCGATACACCGGCAGTGCTCGAAGCCATCCGAAGCGGGAAAATCAGGGAGGTCCTTATCGACTGCTGGGAGAACGAACCTGAAATCGACCGCGCTTTGCTGAAACACGCTTTCCTGACCACGCCCCACATTGCCGGCTACTCCTGCGACGGGAAAGCCAACGGAACGGCCATGAGCGTGCAGGCCCTGAGCCGGAAATTCGGGCTGGGCATCGACAACTGGCAATGCTCGAATGTAGAACTGCCTGAAAACACTACAATTACAATCGACGGAACCGGAAAGAGCGGACAGGAAATCCTGGCCGAAGCCATCCTGGGCACTTACCCGATCCGTACTGACAGCAACCGGCTTCTGGGCGACCCTGCCACCTTTGAAAAACAGCGGGGCGATTATCCGGTCCGAAGGGAATTCCCTGTGTATACCCTGCACCTGTCGAATGTACCGGAACTGACCAGGGAGCAACTGAAAAAATTGGGATTCAACGTAGAATAATCCAATGAAAGCACACACCCTCCTTCTGTTTGGTTTCTTTCTTACTGCGACTTTAAACCAACTTTTCGGCGCAGACATTGCTATGCAAAACATCGGAGCGCGACAAAGCCTTTCCCTGAACGGGGATTGGAACGTGATCATCGATCCGACGGGAATTGGCAACTGGCGAAAGGTTTGGCAAGAGCCTGTTCCAAAACGAAAAACCGACTTTTTCGAATACAGTTTCGACGGAGGCCCTGTTTTACAGGTACCGGGCGACTTCAACAGCCAGTTATGTGAACTCACCTGGTACGAGGGTACAGTTTGGTACCAGAAAAAGTTTGTCCATACAGGCAAACCCGGCGAACGGGTGTTCCTATATTTCGGGGCAGTCAATTACAAGGCTGAGGTATACCTCAACGAAAAAATAATCGGCAGTCATGAAGGAGGGTTCACGCCTTTTCAGTTCGAAATAACCCATCAAATCGTCGATGGGGAAAACACACTTGTGGTAAAGGTCAACAACGAACGAACATCCGATGGGATCCCGGCCCTGGGCTTCGACTGGCTAAACTATGGAGGCATTACCCGCGATGTTCTCCTCGTAAAAACGCCCGATACTTTTATCGAAGATTACTTTCTCCAACTGGAAAAGGGCTCCGATAAACACATAAAAGGCTGGGTTCAGTTAAACGGTCCGCAAAAACTACAGGAACTGGTTATTTCCATTCCCGAAATGGATCAGCGGCAAAGGATACAAACCGACACGAGCGGCAGAGCCCGGATTGATATCTCGTCCAAACCGGTATTATGGAGTCCGCAAAATCCCAAATTATATTCTGTAACCCTTCAAAGCTCCAGCGATTCAATTACCGACCAAATCGGTTTTCGAAACATGGATATTCAGGGAACGACAGTATTGCTAAACGGAAGCCCTGTCTTCCTGAAAGCAGTCAACATTCATGAGGAAAATCCGTACAAAAAGGCAAGGGCTTTTAGCGCCGATGATGATAAAGCCTTACTGACTGCTGCAAAAGAGCTAGGGTGTAACATGGTCCGGCTGGCTCATTACCCGCATAACGAAACCCTGGTTCGCATGGCCGAACAAATGGGGCTGATGGTTTGGAGCGAAATTCCGGTTTACCAACACATTGCATTCGATGATCCTACCACACAACAGCTCATGATGCACATGCTCGGCGAAATGATCGGCCGCGACAAAAACCGTTGCGGGGTGATTGTCTGGAGTGTCTCGAACGAAACCTATCCTTCCCGGGCACGCGACAGCATGAATGTGACCATGGCCCGGTACTGCCGGGAAAGCGATCCCACACGCCTGGTCTCTGCAGCCATTAACGATCAGGGGTACCGGAACAATACCTTCGATGTTTGGGATACCTTATACCGGCATTTCGACCTTATTGCGCTAAACCAGTACCTGGGTTGGTATGTTCCCTGGCAGGGGAAACCCGAAGAAGTACAATGGAAACTTGTTGCCGACAAGCCTCTTTTCATTTCCGAATTCGGTGGTGAGGCAAAATTTGGAAGTAATTATGGGCCAAAAGATCAGGCGGCATACTGGAGTGAAGAATACCAGGAACAAATCTACCATGACCAGGTTACCCTGTTTGAATATACCCCAAACCTTTGCGGCGTTTGCCCCTGGCTGCTTTTCGATTATCGTTCAACCAGCCGCCTGCACCCGGTATATCAGAACGGGTACAACCGGAAAGGACTGTTATCGGAAAACGGTGAAAAGAAAAAAGCCTGGTACGTTGTAAAAAGCTACTACGACAAAAAATAAGAACGTTAATACCGAATAACCAGTTTCCGGCTTACAGAACCCGAGGGACCAAGTACTTTCACAATGTAAATCCCCTGCCGCAACCCATACAGTTCGAGGGTTTTTGCCGGGGCAGTAAGCATTTCGCCATAGACTCCTGCTCCCATTGAGTTGAAAACCCTGATTTCGAGCGGGTAATTCGCACCGCTTGTTTCGAGGGTAAAACGCCCGTTGGAGGGATTTGGAAAAAGTTTTAACGACAGCGTTTGCCGTATATCGATTGGTTCAGGATCATCCTCTGTTTCTTCTTTTTCGTAATCGATGTATATACCCTTTTCAACAAGGGCTTCCACCATACTACCCCCCACCGGCGGGTCACAAAATGCGCCTTCGGTTGTGATGCTTGCCAGCAGGTAACTGCCGGAATGCACATACGTTCCGGGCAAGAAAAGGATCGATTCGCCGGCTATGAGGGTGGTGGTTGAGCCGGAAAGAAAATCAACCGGGTTTCCGTCGCCGCCCACGGTAATGGTTTGCAGGGCATTGAAGCAGTTCGTCTCATCCAAACCAAACGACTGATCCGTAATAACTTCCTGGTCGGGCACCGGGTTACAATCGACACTGAAAGTTACACCTATATCAAAATTACCGGCCCAATTCGCTTCGGCATAAGCCACATCATCGACACTGACACAGGATAAAGCTAAGTTTCCTGAAAATTCGATTGTTGTGATGTTTTCGTTGTTCCCGTTTCGTAAATCAGCCCAGGTCAATGCATTCAATTGACACCTGATCGTTGTCAATAAAGGATTATTCGAAACATCAACAGAAGTTAACGAATTCTCATAACAGGTCAAAGAGGTCAATGCCGGATTGTTCAAAACATCAAGAGTAGCAATTGCGTTCTCCGTACAAGTTAAAAAGCGCAACAAGGGATTATTTGAAACATCCAAAGAAGTCAATAAATTTTTGGAACAGGACAGGCTTTCCAGAGCCGAACAATTCGTCACATCCAGGGACGTTAATGAGTTTTCATAACAGGTCAGGGACGTCAATACCGGGTTGTTCGAAACATCCAGAGATGTTAATGCGTTTGCCCAACACAACAAAGTAATTAATTCCGGACTATTCGAAACGTCCAGGTCGGTTAAAGAGTTGTTGAAGCAATACAGTTCTGTGATATGGATGAATGCTTCGATACCTGTAAGATCCGAAAGCTCGCTATTAACGACCTGAATCCTTCCGGTAAAGGCTTCGGCTTCGGAATACTGTATTTCATCATCCTCATTGGTGTTAATGGTAAAATTATTAACCAGGTAAGCCCTAAAAACCGTATCAGGAATATATACGGTTCTTTCCAGAAATACCTCAAGGGTATCGGTACAATCGTTCTGATCTTTAACCCACGCAATGTAGGTTCCCCATTCGAGGGAAGAAAAAAAGTCCGACGATTGCCATTCCCCTTCATCAAGACGATATTGGTAGGGTGGCGTACCCCCCGAAGCAGACACCGTGATGGTTCCGCTACCTGTTTCTGAATTGTAAA
>DAIMEA010000195.1:0-7399 GCA_036725585.1 Prolixibacteraceae bacterium
ACATCGACACCGTAGGGGAAAAGTTGTTTTTCCACACCGGTAAGGCCGCTGCCAATGACTACGGCTTCGAGCTGGCAGCCCAGCTGGTCGGCAAGGGAGCGTCCTTTCGTTAAAAGTTCGAGACTGACCTCGGCTACGATCCCGTCTTCTATTTCACAATAAACAAATAGGTTATTCATTCTGACTTTCTTTTTAAATATTTATGAAACCAGCTTGACTGTTATCCAAGGGTATGGCTCTCGATCAATTCTTTCATCAACAGGTTGATCTCGGCATCGGAAGGTTCAATTTTCCGGGCGGCTTTCGCCTGCAATACAACGTTGTCGATCTTTTTTACCTTGGTGGGTGAACCCGAAAGCCCAAGTTGTTGCGCTTCGACATCCACATCGTTCACCGTCCATTCGGCAATGTTGAGATAGGGCCGTTCGTTGTACAAACCCACATAATCTTCGTTGGCCTCCTGGCGTTCGGATACCGAACGGGCATGTTTGAATTTCATCAGTAAACGAGCGTTCCGGGCACGGCACGAGGGTGCCGATCCGGTTACGGTCAGAACCGAAGGAATAGGTGCTTTAACCACTTCCACACCATTGTCGAGTCTTCTTTTTAAAGTGATCGCTTTGTCTTTAATATCTTGTATTTCTTCAACATATGTGACTTGTGGGAGCTTGAGTTTCTCAGCCACCTGGGGGCCCACCTGGGCTGTGTCGCCATCAATGGCCTGACGGCCGCATATAATCAGGTCGACGCGATCCATTTTTGCGATTGCCCGCGACAGAGCATACGAGGTAGCCAGAGTGTCGGAACCCGCAAAGGCCCGGTCGGTGAGCAAAACACCATCGTCGGCGCCGCGAAACAATCCTTCCCGGATGATGTCGGCGGCCCGTGCAGGCCCCATGGTCAGCAACGTAATGGTCGATCCGGGGAAGCGATCTTTGATGCGTAAAGCCTGCTCCAGGGCGTTCAGGTCTTCGGGATTAAATATGGCTGGCAGGGCAGCGCGGTTCACCGTTCCGTCGGCTTTCATGGCATCTTTGCCTACATTGCGCGTATCGGGAACTTGCTTTGCCAGTACAACGATCTTGAATGTCTTCATTCGATAACGATTTTGGTTTTACGTTCAATCGGTTTTATACCTTTTTTAAAAAGCCCCCAAATATATACATTGACCCCCCAAAAAACCAAATGGGAGCGAATTCATAACAGCAAGCGGGAAACACACCCTGTAATGAAAATCCCAAATAATTTGATCGTTTTGAGCAGTATAGATGCTCTGTTCAAAAGCTTCAAAACAATTAACCTGAAAATTCGAATTTTGAATAAACAGGTATCCGGAATGCATAATTTGGAATGAATACAGATAATAATCCTGTTTTTGTCAGGGTTGGAAAAGAAAATTTTCCGGATGGGTATTCATCCATTCAACAAGGCGCGTGAAGGATTTTTCGCTTCTCCGGGTTAGTTGGTTTTGGGCAAGCCATTTTTTAATTTCTTTTTTGTTTCCGGGAAAATAGCGAAAAACCGATCGGATATTTTTTCTTACCTCCACCGTTTGGTCGCCAACCTTCAGAAAATAAAAGGTCGAGGGGTGAATTTTATCTCGGGCATGCAGATCGTTCGAAGCAATGATTTCGGAAAAGTGCTTCACATAGAGTGAAATGTGACCTTCGTGCAATACTTCGATCAGATCGTTCTTTTGTAGCCGGTAAAGCACTTCTTCACCGGTGTATTTGATGAACAAGCGGTTCTTCCCATCAGGATCCAAAAAATCGAAGGAATGGATTGTTGCTTTATCGGCCCGGAAAACTTTTAACAGTTCTTTATTGTAAAAAACCAGATCGTTCGTGATTCTGTTGAACCGGATGGGTACGCGTTCTGCCGTTTCCCCGTTTTCGAGAAGGATTTTTCCATCCTGCCAGTCGTCGTACAGGTAAGGGCTTCCCTCAAGTCCGACAGGGAAGATATAGGCAATCCCGTAAAGACGGGTGTTTTCCTGCGGAGCATTTGTTCCGGAGGATATTTCGCATTGAGCCCAAGCGAGGGTAGATACCAGCATCCATGTAAAAAAATACTTTTTCATTCGCACAGTTTTCATTCATGAAGGGTGAAATTAAATACCGAACGATAGAGCCTTCCGTCCCGGTCTTTTCCCCCGGCTACAATCCGGTAATTTCCTTTTTCCATCGAGGCATGAACGTTGATTTGCATCGTTAACGGAAACGGACCGGGAAGGGCCTCCCAATAAAGCACATCCCTGAAATCGGGGTGCGATGGGTTTTCGGGAGCCTGGTTCCCCGAGTAGGGTATGGGTAGGGAAAACGTGTCCCAGGTATAACGAATCGCGTTGGGTGGAAGATCCACATCGAGAAAGTTGCCCCGGGTGGTAAACACCGACAGGGCGCCCTCGATAAGCAGGCTGCCGAAACAACGAATATCAGGCTGTATCTCAATTCGACGAACTTTTGGTGAACTGAGTCCGTATAAGTCCCGGATGGAAGGAACCGGAACCCCATCGACCAAAATCAGGGGACTGTCGGAATAACGTTTGGTTTCGGGATGGTAAATGCGCAAACGGTCTACCCCCTTTTCTTTATGGATATTGCATAAGGGAAGCAGTTCCAGGGTGATTTCCTCAAAGTCGTTGAGATCGACATAACGGTCGGGATACACGACTTCGTTCGTGGCGCCATAAAATGGATAGACGTTTTGTTGCGTGGAATGCGCGGTTTCGGGTGTGTAGGGTGTATATGCCCTATGGATCAGGGCACGTTGTAATGATTGGTCGGCGAAAGAGCTTTTTTCAACTTCTTCGGCAACATAATAAGGTATTCTCAGGGGGGGATCCGGAAAAACGGGCATGATTTCAATATCCCATTCCGGTTCTTTCGAATCCGTCTGGATAATGACATCCTTAGCTCCGAATAATTCGCCGAACGAAAAATGAAATATTCCAAAGGAATCGGTATGCGTAACGTTGATTTGGGGTATGGAATCGGGGATGGAAAAAAAGAGCCGTTCGCCCCTTACCGGAGTGCGGGTGCTTTTTTCGACAACCCTTCCGCTCACAGTGAGGCTGTTGTAGATCTGAATGGACCGATCGTCCGAAAAAGCCGGGAGCGCTTCCTTCATGGGATGGGCGATATGGGAATTTTCTCGATCGGGGATTCGGTAAACCCGAAACGAAAGTGCAGGACATGTCGCTTCGGGTTGGATTTCGAGCGTGACCGGTATTGTTTCTCCGGTCCGAAAATCCGCCTTTGCAGCATATACTTTGATTGCCGGGCCGGTTTCGGATGGGATCTGGTTAAAAACATCCCAGGGCTGGCAGCCGGGCATGTCTTTCCGTTTTTCATTGTTTTCGTTTTTTCCGTAAGGATTAATTACGGTAATCAGCCGCAGGGTGCCTTCCGGGGTTCCGTTTTCATTGCCGGAGTATACCCTGAACACGTAAACACCTGTTTGCAATGAGTCGGGGATATCCATGTCACCCTGCCAGTGATGGTTTTGGCGAAGGAGAATACGGGAAGATACGATCTTGCTTTCGTCGCATAAATCGGCATACATGATTTTTTTGCCGGAGCGGGAATCCTGATCGCTTAAGGTAACCATAAAGAATATTTTCTCACCCGAAACGTACAGGTCCTTGTTGAGCTCCAGATAGTGGTTCCCGGAATGAAAAACCGGAACTGCCCGAAGAAAAAGACAGACTGTAAGGAACAGAGTCGTTGTGATCAATCGCTTGCTCATATTCATTCTCTTCATTCTAAAACCAGAATTCCGTTTTTTCATACAACAGACATTCATGCAGCGACGGGGCTGTTGGCATGATGTCGATGGTTCCGTAATCGGTAAAGGGTTCCCGTTTCATGGTAACCCGGATCACCCGATCGCTGAGCGAGGCCGTGTTGAAATAGCCAAAAGCCACTTTTGTTGAGTCGGATACACAGTAAATGTTTCCGATGATCTGCTCTTCAATGGGGTCGAACAATTTTCCGGAAGCCTCAGTCTGGTTTCGGACACTCCGCCAAAAACGGGCTCCCTTCGACGTAATGGCGTACTGGGTAAGATGATAATAGAACCCCGTGCTGTAAGCTGCCACGATCGTTCCTTCAAACCAGGAGGTATCGATGGGCTCGGGACTAAGGGTATAGTAGGAAAGAAAATGGAGATCGCCCAGAGGAAGTTCGACAATACGATCGTCCTGTCCGTAATCGTACACGTAAATGAGTTTTGAACTGAGTTGCTTCCAGCAGTAATACGGAAAATCGGTTCCTAATTCTGTACTGTACACATAGTAATTGAGCAACGCATTCCATTGGTAGAGGAAACCCGGGTCGGTGCCGGGACTTCTCCGGGGTTTTACCGAAAAGGTGATCCCGGTAAAATTTTTCACTTCCGGTTCGCCCCAATAGTTGAGATATACGTCTTTAAAAAGGGAATTGGTCAGATAAATAGAATCGATCGGGCTTGGGGGAAGCATTATTTCGCTTTCCGAACGATATTCGGTGCCGTCGGATAAACGGATTTTGAGAAAGTAACTTTCTCCGGTACGTGTACTCACGGGCGAAAGGGTTTCGTACAATCCTTTGCTGATTTCACCCGTCGGCCAGCTTTCCCCCTGTTCCGACTCGATACTTACTGTGGCTTTTTGCACGCTCGAAAAGAAGGAACGGTCGTTAAATCCGGCCGAACGGCTCAGCTTGATCCGGGCGTGTTCGTTCCGGTCGGTGAGGATGCCTTCAACCACCAATGCATCGGGCTGGGGCTCAATTTCGGGCACATAGTAATCTTCGCAACCCGCAAGGAGAAATAGGCCGGTAATCAGAATCCATTTGTATGTCGACTTCTTCATTTTTTCCCTTTAAAACCAAAAATTATAGGTGAAACTGGGAATAGGCACACCAATCACCGAAAACTGGTACATGGCGTAAGTCTTGTAGTCGTTCAACCGGTGGGGCCTTTGCTTGGTGTAATATACCGAAAAGGGATTGTGCCGTCCATATACATTATACAGCGAGAGGGTCCAACTGCTTCTCCATTTTTGTTTTTTCAACAGGCTTCCTTCATAGGTCAGAGCCAGGTCGAGCCGGTGATAATCATCGATCCGGTATTTGTTCCGTTCGGAGAAATAAATGATTTCGTGGTTTCCGATCGAGTATTTGTATTCGGGAAGAGTAATGGGTCTTCCGGTGCTATACGTGAAATTCGACGAAAGGGTAAACCTTCTTGAGAGTTTATATTGCAATGATACAGTAAGATCGTGGGGTTTGTCGTAGTTCGAGGGGTACCATTCCCCGTTGTTGATCTTTTCTTCAGGGAAGGGGCCATCCATTTTCCGGAACGAACGGGAATAGGTGTAGGCCAGCCACCCGGTAAGTTTTCCCGATGATTTTTTCACCATTAGTTCAATGCCGTAAGCTCGTCCAATCCCACTGATTAATACCTGTTCCAGATCATTGTTCAGGATCAGGCGGGCGCCGTTTTTATAATCCACCTCGTTTTGAATATCCTTATAATACACTTCCAGGGAAGTTTCAAACATTTGGTTTCCGAAATTTTTGTAAAAACCAAGGGCAAATTGGTCCGCAATAAGTGGACGGATAAAGGGATCGGCCGCTTTCCAAAAGTCGGCCGGGGTGATGGAAACACTGTTCGAAATCTGCCGTATGTATTGCAGGGTACGGTTGTAGCCCACTTTCACCGATCCGTCCTTCAAAAAAGCATAACGGAGGGCCAGACGGGGCTCCAAACCCTGATGAAATCCAACGATATCCCCTTCGGTATAAAGCTTCTCACCGAAAGCCGTCTGTTGGTTCAAGGGTGCATCGGAGAGGTAGCTTTTTACCGAAGCCGGGCCAAACAGGAGAAATCCTGAGTACCGGATTCCGGCAATGGCCGACAGTTCGGGCGTAATGTCGTATTCGTCCTCGAGATACAGAGCGGCTTCAAGTGCGGGCTCACATTCCATTTTTGTTTCCACAGCCGCTGAATTTTCGGAGTAGGGGACTGTATGGCCCGGGCGCAGCATATATCGTAAAACGCTGATACCCCCGTTCATTTTGTGTCGGTTAAACTGGTTGGATGAAAAATGATATGCCATCTGTTCCTCTTCAATCGAGGTGCTTAATCGATATTCGTAATTTTTTGTGCTGAAGTCGCTTACATCGGAACGATAGTGGCTGAAATTCAGGTTAAGGGTTCCTGAATTCAGGGTGTTAAAGAGGTGGTTCCATTTCAGCGAAGCGATCTGGTTCCCATACCCGTATTCCGCATTCTCAAAATAGTAAAACGAATCGTGGCTATTGTAGGCGAACAAGCTGATTTTGTTTTGGTTATCGGGCGTGTAATCCATTTTTGCATTCAGGTCGTAAAACTGGACCTTGCTTTGTTGAAGCTGATAATTATTCAGCAGTTTCAATATCCAGTCGGAATAGGTGGAGCGGGCGCCGGCCGAAAATGTCAGTTTTTCGTTAACGAGAGGTCCCTCAACCGAAAGTCGACTGTTGATGATCCCGATTCCCCCGTAGACCCGGATCTTTTCCGTTTTGGGTTTTCTCAGTTCAATGTCCATCACCGATGAAATTCGTCCGCCGTAACGAGCCGGAATGCCCGATTTGTAGAGCGTTACTTCGTCGACAATACCCGGGTCGAGCATCGAAAAAAGGCCAAACATGTGGGAGGTATTGAACACGGGCGCATCGTGAATGAGGATCAGGTTCTGGTCGGTGTTGCCCCCACGAACGTTAAATCCCGATGCATTTTCACCGGAAGTTTGTACACCGGGTAAAAGCACCAAACTTTTGATCAGGTCGGGCTCCCCCATAAGCACCGATAGTTTTTTCACTGCTTTTATATTGAGTTTCACCATCCCCATCGCTGTCGAACGGAAATTGTCCTCGGGGCGTTCGGCCAGGATGTTGATTTGACCCAACGATATGGATTTTTCGTAGAGTTCAACATCCAGTTCCCCGTTTGAATAAACAACAATATCGCGGATTTCCTCTTCCAGGCCCATAAAGGAATATTTTAGGGCATGTTTCCCTGTTGGGAGTTCCAGGCGGTATTTCCCGTCGGAATCGGACGAAGTGGCAATCGAAAGTGTTTCACAAAAAATCTGGGCGCCCGGAACCGGGGTTTTTGTTTTGCCCTCGGTGACAACACCCGAGAGGATTGCTTTTGTGTATTTACCCTTCTCGAGCGGATTCCCGATAACGAACGTATGGCTCTGTCGGGCTTGTTCGTTTTGTGCGGCTGTTTGCCGTCCGGGCATCACAACCCAATAATCCTGGAAACGAATAAGATGAAGGTCGGATGCCGATAAAAATTCATCCAGAAAGGATTCCGGATCGCAGGGGGCGGGTATTTCGGGTGTCATCCGGTTTCCCAACCATGCCGGTTC
>DAIMEA010000196.1:0-7386 GCA_036725585.1 Prolixibacteraceae bacterium
GACTGGGTCTCCACTACGGCGCCGAGAACCTGGGGGCAACCACCATTCCCATCTCCGGGGGAAACACACAAAAACAAATCCAACTGATGCAGGACTTTGGAAGTACGGTTCTTTGCTGCACTCCTTCGTATGCCCTGCATATCGCCGAAGTTTTGAAAGAAATGAATCTGCAGCACGGGCAGCTAAAGCTGCGTGTCGGGATCTTTGGCGCCGAGCCCTGGACAGAAAACATGCGCCGGGAAATTGAAGAGAAGCTTCAAATCAAGGCAATCGATATATACGGATTAAGCGAAATCGTAGGCCCGGGCGTATCGTGTGAATGCACATACCAGGCCGGTATGCACATCAACGAAGACCATTTTTATCCCGAAATCATCGACCCGGATACATTACAACCTATGCCTCCGGGCGAAGTTGGCGAGCTTGTTTTTTCAACCATAACCAAAGAGGGTATTCCCCTTCTGCGCTACCGCACCCGCGATCTGACCCGGCTCATCACCGATCGTTGCTCCTGTGGCCGCACCCTGGTTCGCATGGAAAAATGCAAGGGCCGTTCGGACGATATGTTGATCATCCGGGGCGTGAATGTGTTCCCCTCACAGGTAGAAAGCATCCTGCTCGAAATGAGCGAAACCGAACCCCACTATCTGTTGATTGTCGACCGAGTGGGCAACCTCGACACCCTGAAAATACAGGTGGAAGTACAGGAGCAGTTTTTCTCCGACGAGATCAGGGAAATGCAAATCCTTACCAACAAAATCCGATCGAAGGTTGAAAGTACACTTGGGATTTCCGTCACCATTCAACTGGTCGAACCCCGAACCATCGAACGGTCGGCCGGAAAAGCCAAACGAGTGATCGATAACCGAAAGATCTGAAGACGAACATACGTGGGCGGAGCACTTAACCCAGCCCGAATCCGTCCGTCGCTGTTCCAATCGGAAAAAAGTATTTATATTGTATCAAAAAAAACGATCATGATCATCAAACAACTCTCTGTTTTCCTGGAAAACCGTTCGGGCCGACTGAACAAAGTATCGTCGCTCCTGGGAGAAGCCGGGATCAACATGACGGCTTTTACCATTGCCGACACCAACGACTATGGTATCCTGAGGGTCATCGTCACGGATCCGGAGAAAGCGCTTGCCATCCTAAAAGAAAATGACTTCCTGGTGAAACTTACTGATGTCGTTATGCTGAAATCACCCAATAAACCGGGTGCCCTGGCCCGTGCACTGCATATCCTCGAAACAGAAAACATACCCATCGAATACATGTATGCCTTCTCAATTGGCGATTCGGCGAACATTGTAATCAGACCGGCAAATGTTCAAAAATGCATCGAAATCCTCCGTTCACACGAAGTAGAATTAATGAGGGCCAGTGAGTTGTATAAGGTGTAATGCATCGAAACAGATTAATTTTTGGTTTGTTTCAACCGAAAAAGAAAAAAAATTTTTTCATTTGAACGGTTTTTGATTATTTTTCGCACCGGAAAATCGAAATATCAGGGTACTCCGGCATTCAAACATGCCTTTGCCCGCCAAAAGTATAATAAAAAGGAATTGGTTATGACTCGGATAATGGGTTATTTGTTTTTTACCATTAGCGTAATATTGTTCCCGGAGGAGTGATAACCAATGTGTTATATGTGAACCCGGGCGACAACCGGGTTTTTTTATGCCCGGCAACCCGGCTAAATAAAGACAATAATCCGAGGAGGAAAAAGGAAATGAGCCATCCCGATTAATCGGGAAAAATAGGGATGATTTGATGGATGGCGAATTACCTGGATGCTAAAATAAAATTTATCAAATGAAAAAAATTGCGATACAAGGTATTATCGGTTCGTTTCACGAAGATGCCGCCCAGCGGTATTTCGCCAACGAAAAAATTGAAATCATCGAATGCCGTACATTTCGGAAGGTTTGCCAGTTGGTCGATACCGATCAGGTCGATTATGCTGTTATGGCCATCGAAAATGCCATTGCAGGAAGTCTGCTCGAAAATTACAGCTTGATGCGGGATTTTCATCTGAAAATCATTGGGGAGATTTTTCTGCATATCCAGATGAACCTTCTGGTCCTGCCGGGGGTAAAGAAGAATGAAATTACCGAAATCCACTCCCATCCGATCGCCCTGAAACAGTGTGCCGAATATATCGACGCCGAATTCGGGGAAATCACGCTCGACGACAGTTTCGATACCGCAGGTGCAGCCCGGAATGTTGCCCGGAACAATCTGCGAAACGTAGCTGCCGTTGGAAATGCCCGCTCGGCGAATATTTACGGCCTCGAAATCCTCGACAAAGGAATTGAAACCAATAAAAGAAACTACACCCGCTTTCTGATTCTTTCGAAACACAACCAGGTAAATGAAGATGCCAACAAAGCATCCATCTGTTTTGAAGTGGGCCACTTTTACGGAGCGCTGGCCAAAGTGCTGAATATATTTGCCGAAAGCAAGATCAACCTGACCAAGATCCAGTCGGTCCCCATAATCGGGAAACCCGATGAATACTCCTTCCACGTAGATATTGAATGGGAAAAGCCCGAAAACTACGAGCATGCTATTCATAAGGTACTGAAAAACTGTACCAGTCTGACCATACTGGGCGAATACATCCGGGGGGAACGGAAAATTTATGATGCATGAACGGGGAAAAACGATGGATTCATACGCCTGTAATCAGAAATCAAAAAGAGAAACAATCGGAAAATTACCCATATAGAATGGACGTACAAAAGAACAGAGAAACACCTGTCAGCCGGGAACTCGTTCGGGAGAACCTGGAAAAAATGAACCTCTCCGATCTGAACAAGGCCTCGATCCGGGAGGTGGTCCAGGTGGTTGATCAGCTGGAAGCCCAAAGCGGAGTGCGTTACATTCGGATGGAGATGGGCGTACCCGGTCTGCCTCCCTCTCAAATCGGGGTGGAAGCCGAGATTGAAGCCTTGAAAAAAGGGGTTGCTTCGTTGTATCCCAACATCAATGGCATCCCGGAACTGAAGGAAGAAACCGCCCGTTTTGTCCGGAATTTCATGAACCTTTCGGTACGCCCCGAACATTGCGTCCCGTCAACCGGGTCGATGCAGGGAACCTATGCCCTTTTCCGGGTAGCATCGTGCTGTGACCCGCATAAAGACACGGCATTGTTTATCGACCCGGGGTTTCCGGTTCAGAAGCAACAATGTATGGTTATGGGGGCCAAATACGAGTCGTTCGATGTATATCCCTACCGGGGCGAAAAACTCAGAGCCAAGCTGGAGTCGTATTTTTCCAAAGGGAACATTCATTCCGTCATCTATTCCAATCCCAATAACCCCACCTGGGTATGCCTCACCGAAGAAGAACTGAAGATCATTGCCGAATGTGCCGATCGATACGATGTAATCGTAATGGAAGATTTGGCCTATTTTGGCATGGATTTCCGGAAGGATATTTCGAAGCCGGGGGTTCCACCCTATCAGGCATCGGTTGCCCATTACACCCGGAATTTCGTCCTATTTATCTCGGCATCAAAAATATTTTCATACGCCGGACAGCGGATTTCCATGATCGTTATGTCGGATGCACTTTTTAACCGTTCGTATCCGGACCTGGAAAAGCGGATGATGATCCGGGGTTTCGGAAATGCAGTTATATACCGGGCGCTCTATGCGCTTTCATCCGGGGTTACCCATTCGACACAATATGCCATGGCGGCCATCCTTAAAGCAGCCAACAATGGGAGATTTAACTTTGTGCAGGACGTTCAGGAATATGCCCAACGGGCACACATCATGAAAAAGTTATTCACCAGCAATGGATTTCGCATTGTCTACGATAAGGACATCGACCAGGATATTGCCGACGGATTTTATTTCACCCTTGGCTATGGATCCCTAAAAGCAGGTGAACTTTTGGAACATCTGCTGTGTTACGGAATCAGTGCCATATCGTTGTTAACCACCGGTAGCCAAACCGAAGGCCTGCGGGCCTGCGTGGCGCCTGTCACCCGCGATCAGTTCGGGGATTTGGAAAAACGTTTAATACAGTTCTATACCGATCATCCTTATTAATAATAAATTATCGATTAATAATTATAATTATTCACTATGGCAAAAGTTAGAGGAGCAGTAGTCGTTGACCAGGAATGTTGCAAAGGCTGCAACCTGTGCGTGGTTGCATGTCCCGAAGAGGTGCTGGGTCTTCATAAAGAGGTCAACAGCAAGGGATATCATTTTGCGTACATGGTTCATCCCGAACAGTGTACGGGATGCACCAACTGCGGGATGGTTTGTCCCGACAGTTGCATTACGGTATACCGGGTAAAAATCCCTGTGCAAGCTTAATTCGAATGGTAAATCTTTAAAAATCAACCTTAATATGGGAGACTTACGATTAATGAAAGGAAACGAGGTGATTGCCGAAGCCGCGATCCGTTGCGGTTGCGATGCCTATTTCGGGTACCCGATCACCCCGCAATCCGAAGTGATGGAAACGTTAATGGCCCGCATGCCCTGGGAAGAAACCGGCATGGTGGTTTTACAGGCCGAAAGCGAAGTGGCTGCCATCAATATGATGTATGGCGGGGCTTCGGCCGGGAGAAAAGTGATGACCTCGTCGTCGAGCCCGGGAATCAGCCTTATGTCGGAAGGAATTTCCTACATGGCCGGCGCCGAACTGCCGGGCGTTGTGGTAAATGTGCAACGGGGCGGACCGGGACTGGGGACCATCCAGCCTTCACAGGCCGATTATTTTCAGGCGACCAAGGGTGGAGGACACGGCGATTATCATCTGCTGGTGCTGGCTCCCTCGTCGGTACAGGAAATGAACGACTTTGTCGACCTGGCGTTCCAACTGGCCTTTAAATACCTCAACCCGGTGATGATCCTCACCGACGGCGTGATCGGACAGATGATGGAAAAAGTGGAACTTAGCGCATACAAACCCCGCTGGACCGACGAAGAGGTGGAAAAACTGAACGGATCGTGGGCAGCAACGGGGAAAAAAGCATACCGGGAAAGAGCCATCAAAACATCGCTTGAACTGATTGCCGAGCGCCAGGAAAAACACAACGAACGTTTTCAGGCCAAATACCGGAAAATGGAAGCCGAAGAAGTACGCTACGAAACAATCCAGTGCGACGATGCCGAATACATCCTTGTAGCATACGGCGTCTCGGCACGAATCAGCCAAAAAGCAGTCGGCCTGTTGCGAAAAGAAGGCTATAAGGTAGGTTTGCTCCGACCCATAACCCTGTATCCATTTCCAAAATCGATTGTCCATCAGCTTGCCGATCGGGTAAAAGGCTTTCTTACAATCGAAATGAGCTCCGGTCAAATGATCGAAGATGTGCTGCTAAGCGTAAATGGAAAAACAAAAGTGGACCATTTTGGCCGCATGGGGGGTGTTATTGCCACTCCGGGCGAAGTGGTCGAAGCATTTAAAACAAAATTAATTGGACGTTGATATGGCAGAGATCCGAATCGAAGATATCATAAAACCCGAAAACAAGGTTTACGGGAAATCGAAAATCATGACCGACACGCCGCTGCATTACTGTTATGGTTGCAGCCATGGTGTGGTGCATAAACTGATCGCCGAAGTCATTGAAGAAATGGGTATCCAGGAAGAAGTTGCCGGTGTGGCCCCCGTGGGCTGTTCGGTAATGATGTACAACTACCTCGATATCGACTGGATGGAAGCAGCCCACGGGCGGGCTCCGGCCGTTGCTACCGGGTACAAAAGGGTCAACCCCAAAAAGTACGTGTTCACCTACCAGGGCGACGGCGACCTGGCAGCTATCGGAACCGCCGAAACCATGCATGCCGTGAACCGCGGGGAAAATATCGTGATCATTTTCATCAACAACGCCACCTACGGGATGACCGGAGGGCAAATGGCCCCGACCACCATGGTGGGACAGGTTACCTCGACCAGCCCCTACGGACGCAATGTCGACATCAACGGCTACCCGCTCCGCATTACCGAACTGCTGGCCATGTTACCCGGCGCTGCCTATGTTACCCGCCAGAGTGTCCATACCCCGGCCAACGTCCGCAAATGCAAAAAAGCGCTCCGAAAGGCCTTCGAAAACTCGGCCAAAAACATCGGCACCTCTTTCGTCGAAGTGGTTTCGACCTGCAACTCGGGATGGAAAATCGACCCGGTGGCTTCCAACCAGTGGATGGAAGAAAACATGTTTCCCTTCTACCCGCTGGGCGACCTGAAAGATGGCGAACGCGACAGCTTTGAACAATTCTCAGTCCAGAAACTTAAAAAGGAAGTAAAATGACAGAAGAAATCATCATAGCCGGTTTTGGCGGACAAGGGGTTCTCTCGATGGGAAAAATCCTGGCTTATTCCGGCATCATGCAGGATCAGGAAGTATCGTGGTTCCCGTCGTACGGGCCCGAAATGCGGGGCGGTACGGCCAACGTAACCGTCATCCTCAGCGACGAACGGATCTCGTCGCCCGTGCTGAACCAGTTCGATACGGCCATCATCCTCAACCAGCAGTCGCTCGATAAGTTTGAAAGCAAAATCAAACCGGGTGGCACCCTCTTGTACGATCCCAACGGGATCATCCGCGAACCCTCGCGCTCCGACATCAAGATCTACAAAATCGAAGCAACCCGTATTGCTGCGGAAAAGGGCCAGGCTAAAATCTTTAATATGATTGTACTGGGCGCTTTCCTCAAAGCCAAACCCATTGTAAAAATGGAAAATGTAAAACGGGGTTTGGAAAAATCCCTTCCCGAGCGGCATCACAAAACCATTCCCATGAACCTCGCTGCTCTGGAACTGGGGGAAAAAGAACTGATAGAAGTACAATAACAGATTCGTTTCTGGAAAGATGGATAAGGTGAAAGGGTGTGGGCAAGATTGCCTGTGCCCTTTTTTTATGCTCCTTGAAACATACATTTTAACAACATGTAATATTATCTAAAAGAAATTTCTCTATAATTTATTATAGTTAAATCAAAAACACTATATTTAGACAAATCACCAACAATATTGTTTTGTATTGAAATTCAATTCAATAAACAACAACAATAATATTTGCTTGTTATTGCAATACTATTGATTTGCACTTTAACAACCACTATTTGAAAACAGATAAACAAAAAATACAGATAAAATGATGGTGAAAAAAGTTTTACTATTTGTAACATCCTCAATGATAATCTTGGTGAGTTACGCTCAAAAAGCAGCCCTGCACACGAGCACGGGCGTTACCTATTACAATGGCACCGGCGCCTTAGTCAGCGCGTACAATGCTGCTGCCACCGGCGACACGCTCTACCTCTCGGGCGGGGGCTTTACCTCTCCTGCCCTTATTGAAAAAGGCTTACGCATTATTGGTGCCGGCCATTACCCCGATTCGACCTTGGCTACGGC
>DAIMEA010000197.1:0-7382 GCA_036725585.1 Prolixibacteraceae bacterium
AAATTGGTTTCGTATGATTCCCATGGCATTAGCTGATAAAAAGCTTCTCCCGAATCGGAAAGCTTCAGGCAGTTGGCCAGAGCTTCGGCAGCCCGTTGGCAGAACGTTTCATCGTACGAACGGTTCCCGGTCGAAACGTAGTTCATCAGCGGGCTACCGGCATAAAGAAGATTTTTCCCCAGGTAAGCCAGGGCCACCGATTTGGTGATACGCTGGTTGTTGTTGCCGAGTGTTCGCTGTCCGGCCGTGGTATTATCCCAATTGGCCGGTAAAAGTTCCGCTGCATCGGACAAATCATTGGCAGCCAACTCGGCCATTTCCTGGTATTTCAAGCGGGGAAAATCCATTTTCTGCGATGCCAAAACCACATCGATATAGGGCAAGCCACCCCAGAAACTCATGAGTTGGAAATGAAAATAACCGCGGAAAAACAGCAACTGCCCTTTGATGATGTCTTTTTCTTCCTGGGTTGCTTCCAGCAGTTTTTCAAAATTTTCCAGACCTACATTTGCTTTTCGGATTCCGTACCAGCAGAGGTTGTAATAGTTTTTCGTAAAAGCATCGTCGTTGGTATTGGCTCCCTCGCCGGCACGTCCTATATAACTTTGGCCCCAGCCGCTGTTCATCCAGTCCCAGTAATCGCCATTGTCGAACGCAACATTCAAGCGCCAATTTGCCCCGGTGGTAGCCAGTAGTTCATCGGCAATGTTCCAATCGCACACCCAGGTTGCCTTGGTATAATCGGGCGTGCAATGATACAGTTCTTCGGTAAACCCCTGAAAACTGACAAAATCGCCAAATGCATCATCGGCCGAGACACCGGCATCGGGCGCTTTGTCGAGATATTCCTCACAGGACACCAGGCTTGTCCCGGTAACAATCAGAAATATCCACAGTATTTGATTGATATAATTCTTCATAATTCTACGCTTTACAATACTATTTTTACACCGAGATTAATTCGTCGCACAGTGGGATAAGCCCCCATGCCTCCTATGGCTCCCAGGTTCGACTCCCGGTCGTCGGGCATTTTCGTCCACAACAACAGGTTATTCCCGTTCAGGAAAATTTTCAGCGACTGGATGCCGATCCGGGATAAGGGAGCAGAACTGAGGGTATAGGCAATTTCCGCGTTTTTCAATCGGAAATACGATCCATCCCAGGCATAGTAGTTACCATAGCTTTCCCAAACAGTCGACCAGCGGGGCACAAACGAATCGGCGTCGGGATTGTCCTTCGACCAATAAGTGCCCTGATCAAATACGGCATTGGTTTTCACCGGGAAATTGCTGTACGACATATACCGGGTTACGTTATTTACCCCATAAAACTGGAGGAATCCGCTAAAGCTTTTGAATTCAAAGCCGATGGTGTAGTTATAGGTGTTTTGCGGCCGTTCGGGATATCCATTGGGTACTTGCGAGTCGTAACTGTCGATGACCCCGTCGCCATTGAAATCGATGATGTTGTAGTTACCGGGTAGTTTCTGATTGTCGTTGGCATTGATCATGGTGCTACCATACACTTCATCCCAGGTGTTGTAAAAATCTGTCAGCAACTGGGAACGATATTGACCGATCTGGTATCCCTGCTGCTTCTGATAGTCGGGTAATAAGGCCGGTTCATCCCTGTCGAGAATCACGTCTTTGGCATGGGTAAAACTCAGATTACCCCAAAGGCGCAAGCCATTGGCGAAGCGGTGGTTTGCTTTTATTTCAAACTCATATCCTTCGACCTGTGTTTTGCCCAGGTTGGCTACCGGGGCTGTACCGCCAAAATAATCGGGGATGGCCCGGGCCGAGCCGTTAATCAGAATATCATAGCGGTAATCTTTGAACAGGTCGACATTTCCGGAAAGCAAGCCGTTAAACAATGCGAATTCCACCCCCAGGTTTGCTTTTTCGACGGTTTCCCAATGCACATCGGGATTACCTATTACCGATTCGGTATACCAGGTGTAGGGGCTGCGGGTTCCCCCTTCGTTGCCCAGGCGGGCGTTGCCGCCATAAGCCCACTGAGTTTGGTACAACCAACGTCCGGAAATATTGTCGTTTCCGACCAGGCCATACGATCCCCTGATTTTCAAAATGTCGAGCCAGGAAACATTTTTCATGAATGCTTCGTTGCTGATCATCCACCCCACGGCTGCCGAGGGAAAGAAATCGAAGCGATAATCGCTGCTGAATTTTTCCGAACCGTTATACGATCCGTTGAATTCGACAAAGTAACGGCTGGCATAGTTATAGGTGGTCCGAAACACCCAGTCTTCGCGGAAATTGGGAAATTCATTGCCCCGGGCATATTCGTCGCGACTGAAAAGGCCCATGGCCGTAATTTCGTGCTTTTTGATTTTTGTGGCATAATTCAGCTGCAGCTGATAAAACAGTTTCCGGGTTGTTTGGTTGTTCTGCATTTCGTCGCTGCGGACCGACCATTCGGAAAGGATGTAATCGTATTTCACATTCCCTGTGTTGTTCCGGTAGTAAACATCCCCTTCGGGCGTAATCAGTTTCTGATAAGCGCTTCCGTTGTCGTAAATACCGCCGTACGACAGAAAACTGTTGTCCATCGAAAAGGTTCCTTTGGCTTCCAGTCCTTTCAACAGGAATCCCAGGTCTTGTTTCAGGGTAAAGTCGGTGTTCAGAACGGTGGTTTTGGTTTTCCGGACACCCGAGTTCGACATAATGCGAACCGAGTTCAGCGCCTGTACATCCTGCAACCAGTATCCCCAATAGCCATCGCTGTACTGAACCGGGAAGATGTCGGGCGCCATGGTGTAGGCGCTTTGCCAAATGGTGTATTCATAACCACTCCAGGTATCTGTTTTTGTAGCCAGCGACCCATAGAGGTTGACCGAAAGCGAAGTGGTCCGGGTAAGGTTAAAATCGAGGTTACTCCGGATGTTCACGCGGTCGTAGCCGTAACCCGGGGTATATCCTTTGTTGTTTTCCCGGACTTTCAGCAGGTCGCCCTCGTGCAGGTAGTCGATTGCTGTGAAATATTTAACGAACGACGATCCGCCCGTAATGTTTAGATTGGTATTGTACGACATGGCAAAATCCTTAAACGATTCTTCCTGCCAGTCGACGTTCGGGTACATCTCGGCTTCTTCCACACTGGAGGGATTGCGGTATTTTTCCAATTCATCCCACGGGGTATAATAGAGCCATGAATCGGGGCTCAAACCCAGTTCATGTTCAATGACCTGGTTCCGGATTTGCAAGGCATCGTATGAGTCGTATTTCCCGGGTAATTTGGAAGGAATTTTCATGGTCATATCGGCATTGATGCTGATGTTTGCTTTTTGTTCGGCGCCTCTTTTGGTGCTTATCAGGATAACCCCGTTGGCCCCTTTCACACCAAACACAGCGGTAGCAGAGGCGTCTTTCAATACCGAAATGCTTTCGACCGAGTTGATGTCGAGACCGGTCATTGAGCGCTCAATACCATCGACCAGGATCAGGGGATTGCTGTAATTCCAGGTACCCTGGCCCCGGATGTAAATGAGGGGGTCTTCATCGCCGGGTTCCCCGTTTCCCTGAATGGTAATCACCCCGGGAATGTTCCCGGTAAGGGCAGCGCCCACGTTCGAAACGCCTCCGGCCCGTTCGAGCACTTCGCCTTTGGTTTGCGAAATGGCCCCGACAACGCTTTCTTTTCTTTGCTGACCGTATCCGACAACCACTGTTTCGGATAATTCAATGGTGCTGTTGCGAAGCATCAGCGTCAACGACTGCCCGGCCACAGCATTTACTTCCCTTGTTTCCATTCCGATAAACGATATCTGAAGAACCGTTTCCCGGGATGGAAGGGTCAATTGAAAAGCGCCATCGACATCGGCGGTCGTTCCAATAGCGGTGTTTCCTTTTACAACAATGGTTGCACCCACAACCGGATTGTTTTGTTCATCCGTTACGGTTCCCTTTACAACATAATTCCCCTGCCCCGAGAGATTCAAACCGGACAAAAGGATGGAAACGACCAGCAGAAAGGATGTAAAACCATTCGGTCGGCCCAGCTGTAAAGAGCGTAAACAATTCATTTTTTTTATTCCTTTTTTCATCCTAACAAATCTATTTACATACATATCTATAATAATATAATTGTATCAGGGTTGTCCGGCTCTTTTTTCAGCATACAATCCAATGGTTGTCCCGGTAAATCCAAACGAATTGGCAGTGGACAGATAATGTGCGTCGATTTGATCGCAGAGCAGCATCCATTCCTGTTCTTTTTCAGCATAATAAAAACCAAATTGCGTTCCGGTGGAGGCCACTTTCAGGTGGATTGGATTTTTTTGCCGGGGCAGGGTCTTCTCGAAAAGGATTTCGGTGTTTTGACGACCCACTTTTTCAAGGGCAATTTTTCTGTCTTTCCCCTGGTTTTGGACAGACAAAAAATACTGATGTCCTTCGTCCTTATACAACAGGAGCCCCGCTCTCTCGGACTCATCGGCCGGATGGAAAACCAATTTCGTGGTAGCGGTGAATGTATGGTGCTGGATCCGTCGGCATACGAAAGCCGGAACCGCCCGTTCGCTTGCACGAACCGGGGTGCATTTCAACGCCAGATATCCGGGATGGCCTTCCAGTGTATACAGATTTTTTGCTGAAGACCGGAGGGTTAGCCAATCCATTCCCAGAACCGGTTCGTTAAAGTCGTCGGTTTTTCCAAAATTTCCAAAGGTCACTTCTTCGTTCCGACTCACCCCTTCCCGCCGAACGATCATCGGAATCAAATCGTCCCCCTGGGTCATATAAGGAAAGCCATCGTCGCTCCATAGTACCGGCATGAGAAAGGTTTCACGGCCCAGGTTTTCGAATTTCCCGTCGATGGGGCGGCAAGCCAGGAAAACCGACCACCAGTCTCCTTCTTTTGTCTGGATCAGGTCGGCATGGCCGGCACAGGTAATGGGGTTGGGCCTCGCGGGGTTGAGATGGCGTTGCGTTAATATGGGATTTTTACCCCAGGCTTTAAAGGGCCCCATGGGATGCTTGCCCCGCAGGATCACTTCAGAATGATCGATGCTGGTTCCTCCTTCAGCCGCCATCAAATAATACATCCCGTTGATTTTATACATGTGGGGTCCCTCGATCCAGATGGGATTTTTTTCGGGGTGAATCCCGCCATCGACCAAAACCTTTTCCGGTCCAAAGGTGACCTCCTTTTCCACATCGAACGAACGGATCCGAATAGCCCGGTGTCCGTCGTATTTGGGTTTTCCTTCGGGATCGTCGTTATTGACAATGTAGGCTTTCCCATCGTCGTCGAAAAAAAAGGAAGGATCGATACCCCCCACATCCGGCAGGAATACCGGATCGGACCAGGAGCCAAAGGGATCCTTTGTTTTTACAAAAAAGTTCCCGGCGCCTACGTTGGTGGTAATCATATAATACGTCTGATTATGGGGATTGTAGCTGATGGCCGGGGCAAAAATGCCCCCACTGGTATGTTGTTTTTCCATGTTCACCAGTTGGGATTCACGATCGAGCACATGCCCGATTTGCTTCCAGTTCACCAAGTCGGTACTGTGAAAAATGGGCACACCGGGGAAGTATACAAAGGTAGAGGTGACCAGAAAGTAATCCTCCCCATTGGAACAGATGCTGGGATCGGAATACCACCCGGGCAAAATAGGGTTGAAATAATAATCGGGCCCGGGAAGGGGATTTTGCTCGTAATACAGATCCTCGCCAATATAGACGAAGTCATCAAAAAAAGCGATGGAAGCTTCCATGGGAATTTCCTTTTCCTTTTGAATACGGGTACAGGCAAAAAGGACAAAAGCGATCCATACAACAAGTAGAATTGCAGGGAGACGAAGCCCCAAATAAGGATACGATACATCGTTCATGGAACATCGGGTTTAAAGATTAATACAGGATATAAAACTAGAGACTAGCCTTGGGAATCATTTTTGAAAATAGATATACCTTTTTCGATTTTGGATTTTTTATCTAATTTCTAAAAACAAATATCTAAAATTAGAACAACCGGGGGGCAATCATTTATTTCTTTTGTGGGGAGTAACAAATCAATCACAAAAATCTACTAAACATATTCTTATGAAGAAAATTTATACTTTATCAAAAGTTCTTCTGCTTTGCGCGTGGATGATTCTTCTTTACAATTGTGAAGACGATCATTTTGCCCGGTACGAAGATCCTCCGTGGCTCGGAGGCTCGATTATCGAAACACTGGAGAAGAAGGGCAATTACACCATCCTGCTCGAATTGATGAAAAAGGCAGAGTATGAAGAGCCCATAAACAAAGGTCTTTTTACCCTTTTCGCTGCAAACGACAGTGCTTATCAGGCTTATTTCAAAAGCCAGGGCATTGCTTCGGTCGATGACATTTCCGAAGAAAAGGCTTTTCAATTGTTTGCATTAAACGTGTTAAATACCCCCCGGGCGCGTCAGCAACTGGTCTTTGAATATTCACAATGGCATGGAGGCTGGCAAAAGCCCAGAAGTGAGCTTGGCGCCCTGCTTTTCAGAATTCCGACAAGGAGCATGTCAAATGACTATTCTGATTACGTCAAGTATTATAAAGCATTTAAAGATCAAACACTCAGGATTGAAGGCCAGGAGAAAATGGTTCCCTTGTTTTCTGAAGAATTCTTCAGCGATTTTAATTGTGCACCCGACGGGTCTGATTATATGTTCTTTTACCCCGAGAGCAAATGGACCGGGTTGCAATGGTATAATGCCAGCGTCGACAGTATCGGTAAATGCTCAAATGGATACCTTTATTATTTGGACAGAGCTGTTCCTGAGATTCCAAGCATTGAAGATTACCTGAAGGAAAATCAGGATAAGTTTGGCCTTTACTATGACCTGCTCCAGCGTTTTGCACTTTATACTTTTTCAAAATACGATACCGATCCCGACAGGACAAGGTTGTATTCAAAAAGTTATAACCGGATCAGCAACATTGCTTCTGAGATAGGCCCTACGAGTGATGGTCTGTACCGCCGGAAAGTAACTTTTTCATTATTCCTGCCAACCGATGATGTCCTTCAGCAATTTCTCGACAATACGTTTCTGAAGCATTTTGAAAGTTTGGATAGTGTTCCGGAAATCAGCCTGGTGTTCCTTGCGCAATCGTGCATCAACAATTCGCTGGATATTCCGTCAAAGATTGAAAAGAATTTTGTTAATTTTTATGGCGATAAAATCCCCATTGATGTATACAATGATGTAAACAAAGCGGTATTTCTAAGCAATGGCCCGGTATACGAAATGAAAAAATATAACCCGCCAAGGGCCTTTACAAGCACGATCGGGCCTGTCTTTTTCGATAAAAAATACACAACCTTTCTGTATGGAATTGAGAAAGCAAAAATGACCCTTTCCCTTACCTCGGCAGATTTGGATGTGACC
>DAIMEA010000198.1:0-7382 GCA_036725585.1 Prolixibacteraceae bacterium
TGCATAATGCCCGCTTTCATGCCGCCAGAAAGGCCCTGTTTGGGTTTGATGATCCGATTGATCTGTTGGCATGGATTAAACTCCCCCCGGGGCTTTCTGCCGAACGGTATAAATACCGGATCATCTGCGATGGAAGCAACATAACAACCGAAATTCAACCCTACGAGCAACGCGTTATCCAATCCCTGAAGGTGGTGTACAACGACGATATCGATTATTCAATAAAATGGGAAAACCGGAGCCGGCTCAACCGTCTCTTTTCCCTGCGCAACAAATGCGACGATATACTTATCGTAAAAAGAGGGTTTGTGAGCGATTCCAGCGCAGCCAATCTTTTGCTTTTCGACGGCAAGGAATGGATTACTCCTTCTACTCCCCTGCTGAAAGGTGTGCAGCGACAGCATCTCCTGGATCTGGGCCTGATTGCCGAACGGGAAGTCCCGATAAGCGATCTGTTCCGCTATCGGGCAATTAAATTGGTGAATGCCCTAATCGATTTCCGAAGAGCTCCCCTGATCGATATCCATACATCGGTTTGTTTTCATTCGTCGCGGCAGTAATTGTTTCCCGGAGCCGTACCGTTCTCATTTTCCCAAAAAAAAGGTACTTTTGTTCCAACAAAAAACAGAAGATAATAATGACCGAAAACGCCCATCCCATAAGGAACATCACCTTTGAAATCAATCCGGAAACGTATGATTCGGTGATCGATTCCGTGCGGACATACATCGATTCTTTTCGTTCCGACGATGCCTTTATCATTCAGAATCTGACCCTGAAAAAGGAACACATCCAACGAGTCGTTACTTTTTCCGAAATGCTGGCCCGGTCGCTGAATTGTTCCGAAACAGCCGTAATGATCGCACAAATTTCGGCCTGGTTGCACGACATTGGCCGATTTGAGCAATTTCTTACCTGGCATACATTCAACGATTCCCGTTCGGTCGATCATGCGGTCCTTGCGCTTGACATCATTCACAAAAAACAGTGGCTCCAAAATCTGAATCCGGAAGCAGTCCCATGGATCCTTGCCGCTGTGGAAAACCACAACAAACGTTCGATTGCAAAAAACACCCCGCCGGAAATTCTATTTTTCAGCCAGCTTTTGCGCGATGCCGATAAACTCGACATCATGGACATGGCCGTTGCCGAATACGGATCGAAAAACAAAAAGAAAAACAGCGCTTTTACCCTGGGGCTCGAAAATTCTCTTCAGGTTTCCGCACCCATTATCGAAGCCATACGTTCGGGGCAGCTTCCCGACAAAAAGGATTTGCTAACCGTCACCGATTTCAAACTGCTTCAAATGTCGTGGGTCTTCGACCTTCATTTTCGAAAAAGTTACGAACGCGTGAACCAAAAACAGTTTTTAAAACAAATATTTGAAACCCTCCCCAAAAGTGACTTAATCTTTGAAGCATACCGCATTGCCCGAATACATATTGAAAATCAATTAATTCACAATAGATAATTCGCCAAAGAGCCGGCACCTTCCTTTTCTCAAACCAATCTTTTTTATGTATTTTTAGAGCCGGAATACGAAAATGCAATTTTTTGCTGTTACCCTATGAAACGATGATATGGGAGAAAAGAAAAAAATTTTAATCAGCAACGACGACGGGTTTCAGGCGAAAGGGCTTATGTCGTTAATCGGGGTAGCCCGGGAATTTGGCGATGTGTGGGTTGTTGCCCCCCACAGGCCCCGATCGGGCATGTCGAAGGCCATTACGGTCGACCTGCCCATTCGTTTGGAGATGCTCGAAGAAACTGCCGGAATGAAGATGTACCGCTGCACAGGCACGCCAGTCGATTGCATCAAGCTGGCCTGCAACCAGTTGTTCGATGCTCCTCCCGATCTGATTTTATCGGGTATTAACCACGGAGCCAACTCCTCCATCAGTGTCCATTATTCCGGCACCATGGGGGCTGTGGTTGAAGGATGCATTCACGAAGTGCCCTCGATGGGTTTTTCCCTATGCGATTACCATCCCGATGCCGATTTCTCGCCCATGGAACCCTACGTTCGGAAACTCATATCCGAGGCACTGAGAAACGGCCTCCCCAAAGGCACCTGTCTGAACGTGAACGCTCCCAAAGGAGAACCCCGGGGGCTGCTTGTCTGCCGGCAGGGGCATGGGCGTTGGGTGGAAGAATTCGACCAGCGGAAAGACCCCCATCAACGCGATTATTACTGGATTACCGGATACTACCAGAACATGGATAACGGTTCGGTCGACACCGATAACCATGCCCTGGCCGAAGGGTATATTTCGGTGGTGCCCATCCGGATTGATCTGACCCATTTTGAATGGATGGACAACCTTAAAAAATGGAAACTGTGAAAAATCGTCTGCCCTTTTTCGATCGTCTTCTGAGCGGATTGATCCTCGGACTTATTGTACCGTTTGCGACTTTTCTTCTGTATTACCGGGCGAAGTTCGGCGATGTGGGCCTGAAAAATTATCTGGGATCGCTCCATCAATACGGCATGCTGTTTAAGGTAATGAGTTTGTGCGTACTGGTGAACCTGCCTGCTTTTTACCTTTTGCTGCATTTCAAATTATACCGGGGGGCAAGGGGAATGGTCATGGCCTGCTTTTTTTATGCGTTTGCCGTTTTGGGATACCGGATCCTGCAATAAACGAAAGGAACGACCATGAAGTACTTTATCATAGCCGGTGAAGCTTCGGGCGATGCACATGCCGCCCGCCTGATCGATGGAATAAAGGATGCCGATCCGGATGCCGATATCCGGGGCTTTGGGGGCGACGAAATGAAAAAAGCCGGGGCTGCTATCTGCAAGCATTATCGCGACATGGCGTACATGGGATTGATTCCCGTACTGCTCCACCTGCCCCAAATCGCCCGGAATTTCCGGGACGGAAAAAGAGAACTCCTCCTTTTTTCCCCCCATGTCCTGATTCTGGTCGACTATGCCGGTTTTAACCTCCGGATGGCTCAGGTTGCGCGACGCGAGGGCATCCCGACCGCTTACTACATTTCGCCCAAAATTTGGGCATGGAATACCAAAAGGGTTTGGAAAATAAAGGAACGGGTGGATAAAATGTACACCATTTTTCCTTTCGAAACCGGTTTTTATGCCCGCTACGGGTATCCTGTCCAATACGTGGGCAATCCGGTTTTCGATGCAATAAAAAGATATCGGGAACGCCCTGTCGATCCGATCCGGTTCCGCGAGGAGAATCAACTCGGCCCACAACCTATTGTCGCCCTCTTACCGGGAAGCCGCCAGCACGAAATTAGGTCCCTGCTTCCCGTAATGGAGCAAACGAGCCTTTTTGTTCCGGATTATCAATATGTTATTGCCGGTGCGCCGGGAATAAACCCTGCCTTTTATCGTTCGCTTCTTCAAACAAATATTCCCGTGATTTATGGCAAAACGTACGATTTGTTAACATGCAGCCATGCAGCACTTGTTGCCTCCGGAACCGCCACCCTCGAAACCGCCCTGCTGAACGTCCCCCAGGTAGTTTGTTACAAAATGGGCTTTGGCTGGTTTCTGGAACGATATCGGGACCGGTTATTGAAAACCCGTTTCTTTTCGTTGGTTAATCTGGTTGCCGACCGGGAAGTCGTCAGGGAATATTTCCAATCGCAGGTGACACCCGAAAATTTGAAAATGGAATTGTCACGACTCCTCGACGATCGCCCATACCGTGAAAGAATTTTGGAAGGGTACCGTGAAGTTACCCAAATTCTGGATACTGACGACGAGCCGGGCAGTGCCGTTGCCCGATCCATTGTCGGCTCATTAAGAGAAAAGAAGAATGGAAGCAACAAAACGCAGGAATAGAATAATGCAAACGAACAGCCTGATAAAGAAAGAACTCAGCTCGTTCTTTGCTTCGTTTACCGGATACATGGCTATCGGCATTTTTTTGCTGGCAACCAACCTCTTTTTGTGGGTTATCCCGGGAAACTTCAACCTGATCGACAGCCAACAGGCATCCCTGAAAGGCTTCTTTCAGTTGGCTCCCTGGTTATATCTTTTTCTGATACCGGCGATCACCATGCGCCTGTTTGCTGAAGAAAAAAAAACCGGCACGCTCGAACTATTGCGATCACGCCCCGTTCCGCTCCTGAAAATTGTCGGGGTCAAATACCTGGCTGCTCTTATCCTGGTTGCCCTGTCGTTGTTGCCCACACTCATCGGATTTCTGACGGTATGGAAACTGGGCAATCCTCCGGGTGTTATGGATACCGGTGCTACCTGGGGTTCCTACCTGGGGCTTTTGTTTTTGGCTTCGGGTTACATCGCTTTTGGGCTTTTGGCTTCGTCCCTTACAAGCAACCAGGCCCTTGCCTTTCTTACCGCCTTTCTGCTTTCGTTCTTATTCTTTATGGGTTTTCAAACACTGCTGCGGATCAATCCACCCATCGGGGTTCAGGGCATCCTTTCGGAGCTGAGCTTCAACGAACATTTTGAATCGATGAGCCGGGGAGTGCTTGATTCGCGCGATCTTTTCTATTTTGTAGGACTTACCCTGTTGATTCTGATGCTGGTTCCCCCGGTTTTGAGAAGAAGCTTTCTCCCGATGAAACAAGGTTTGTCCCTCCTGGTTTTGATTGTTGTCCTTATTTTCCTGACCCAGGTTCGACTTTTCCGGGCCGACTTGACTGCGGAAAAACGATATTCGCTCAGCCCGGTTATGAAAGAAATCCTGGAGCAACAAAAGGGAATTGCATCCATCGAGATCTATCTTGCAGGCAAGGAGTTACCGGCAGGCATGAAGGATTTCCGGCAGGCCATTGTCGAAAAAATTGAGGATTTAAATGCCTGGTCGCCCCACCGGATTTATTACCGGATCACCGACCTGTATGCCATCGGGAATGAAGAAGAACGGAACAAACAAATACATACATTGATTTCAGCCGGGATCCAGCCTGTTCAACTGGAACATAAAACAACCGAAGGATTGTCGACCCGGCAGATTTTTCCCGGAGCCCTCATCCGGATGGGTGATCAAATCCGTGTGGTCAATTTACTAAAAAACAACCCTTCGATGACCCCTGTCGAGAACCTGCATCAATCGGTCGAATTGCTGGAATATGAATTTGCACGGGCTTTCCGTTTGCTTCAAGAAAGCTCTAAAGCACGGATCGCTTTTTTGGAAGGGCACGGCGAGGCCGACTTTTATGCAACCGGCGATCTGCGCTATGCCCTTCGGGAAAAGTACACAATGGCACAAACCACTGCGGAACAACTAAATGACGATGATTCAACCCAAATTCTGCTTGTTGCCGACCCACAGGAAAAATTTCCGGAGAAGGACAAGCTGTTCATCGATCAGTTCATTATGAGAGGAGGAAGGGTTTTGTGGTGCATCGACCCGGTTTTTGTCCCGGTCGATTCGCTGGCCCGGGGGCATTCGACGCTTGCTTTTGAAAAGGAACTCAACCTCCGCGACCAGTTATTTCGCTACGGAGTCCGGATCAATCCCGACCTGCTCCAGGATGTGGTTTGCCTCGAATATCCTATAAATACAGCACCGGCTGGTCAAGCCACAAAGTTTGTTCCCGCACCCTTTTATTATTCCCCGCTGGCACTTCCCCACCCCGAAAATCCGGTAAGCCGGAATCTAAACAATGTGATGACCGAATTTGTCAGTTCGCTGGAATCCGTAGGGGAAAATCCGGAGGTGAAAGCGTTCCCGGTCCTGACGACCTCGCCTTATTCGAGAAGAATCATCACCCCGGTCGAAGTCAGCTTGTTAACAGCCACCACTCCGCCCGACAGCCGCTTGTTCAACCAGGGAATGATCCCCATCGGTATGGCCATGGAGGGGATCTTTCCTTCGGTGTTTCAAAACCGGATGACCGGGTCGATGGGACTCAATCCGGAAAAGCTCCTTCCCCAGAGCCAGGCCACCAAAATGATCGTCATTACAGATGGGAGCATCCTTACCAACAAAGTCCGGATGCGCGGAGATCAGATCAATGTGCAAACCCTGGGATACGATCCTTACTCGGGACAGGTTTTCGGGAACCGCGACTTCATACTCAATTGCATCGATTACCTAAACGACGACACGGGCATCATGCAATTACGTTCCCGAACCGTAAAAATGCGCCTTTTGGATAAGGCTAAAATAAGAGACCAGAAACAGCCGATCCGTTTCATCAATCTGGGACTGCCGCTCTTGTTCCTTCTTCTGTTCGGACTTGTTTTCCATACATTTCGCAAAAAAACATACCAGAAAAAAAGAGCCTAATCCCTGATCAAAAACCCTTTATCCGGGCTCAAGAAAATCGCTGTTGTTGAAAGGAGAACCCGTTTTTGGAAAAAATTTCCACTTTTCTTTTCCTCATCCAAACGAACAAGCAGATTTTCGTGTATATTTGATATAATTTTTCAAGTACTAGAATAAAGCTAAAAATCTGATATAATGAAATTTGTTGTTTCCAGCACCGAATTATTGAATCACCTCACCTCGATTAACCGGGTGATCAGTTCGAAAAGCACTTTGCCGATTCTCGACAACTTTTTGTTCCGTCTCGACGATCGCAAGTTAACGATTACGGCCTCCGACCTTGAGTCGACGCTCATTACCTGGATTGTTCTGGAGAACACCGAAGGAATTGGCGAAATTGCCATCCCGGCCCGGCTTCTGATCGACACCCTCAAGGAGTTTCCGGAGCAACCGCTAACCTTTCAGATCAACAACGAAACATTTGCCATCGACATTTTTTCTGAAAACGGGAAATTCAGCATTGTCGGGCAAAATGGCGAAGATTACCCCGAAACACCGGAAATCCATAAAGGAAATGCCCTTATGGTTAAAATGTCACCCGAAGTATTGTTGAATGGAATAACGAAAACCCTTTTTGCCACGGCCGATGATGAACTGCGTCCGGTTATGAACGGCATTCTTATGGAGATCGCCCCCGAGGAAGTCACCTTTGTGGCATCCGATGCCCATAAACTGGTGCGATACAAGCGCTTCGACATTGAGGCCGAAACCGACTCCTCGTTCATCCTGCCCAAGAAACCGGCAGCTTTGCTGAAAAACCTGCTACCGAAAGAAGACCTGGAAATCCAGGTGGAATTCGATGAGAAAAATGCAATGTTCAAATTAACCCATTATCAGGTAATTTGCCGCCTGGTTGAAGGAAAATATCCCAGCTACAATTCCGTGATCCCTACCAACAATCCCAATAAACTCCAGATCGATCGGCTTGAGTTGTACAACACCCTGAGGCGGGTTTCGGTTTTTGCCAATCAGGCCAGCAACCTGGTGCGCTTAAAAATCGGCGGGAATCAATTGGTGGTTTCGGCCCAGGATATCGATTTCTCGATTTCGGCCGTTGAACGGATCAATTGCTCCTACGAAGGCGATGAAATGGAAATCGGATTCAAATCG
>DAIMEA010000199.1:0-7378 GCA_036725585.1 Prolixibacteraceae bacterium
GGAGCGCCCGGAGGGTGGGAAAAAGATTCAATTGTTTCGATATTGCTTCCCTGGCACGATAAAAAAAGCACTGCAACCCATAAAAAGGTTGCAATGCTGTAACTGTATCTTTGTTCGGTTTCTATTTTACTTTTTAACACGGACGGTGGTTGTTTCGTTAATCCAGCCCCCAAGATAATGACTGTTCCCTTCGCTTAGTTCGCGGAAAAAGACCTCTTCCTTTCCGGGGAAATAATTCATATAAAAATTCGCCTTATTGGCAGCATCGGGACAATTACCCACCCGGGCAGCCTTGTTAAAATAATCGACGGCCAACCAGAAAACGGTACTGTGTTCGAAGTCGTCGTTGCCAAAATCCTTGCTTGCCTGGGCAAAAATTTCGCCCAAAAGCATGAAGGCCTCGCAATACTCCGGGTTGTTCTTTACCGCTTCACGAGCCAGGTTGCGGGCTTCCTGAATCTTACCGCGTTGCAAGGCCAGCATGCCGGCATAATAATAATAGCTGGCCTTGGTTACCGGATCGGGCTCATCGGTATATGCTTTTTCATAATAACCGAAAGCTTTGTCGAAATTATTCTTTTTAACAAACATGTTGGCCATGTTGAAAGCAGCTTCGGGAGAGGGCTCCAGCGCATAGAGTTTTTCCGAGGCCTTTGTGTACAGATCGCTGTCGGTGCAATTTTCTTTTCGCAACATGCGGACGATCTTTTTGATCAGCTCTATATCGTGGGGATTGCTCTTAAACTTCGGCGCATAAAGTTCGGATAAGGCTGTACAATCGAGGGCGCCACTTCCTTCGATGATTTGTTCAACCAAAGGAATAGCTTGTTCTGCTTTATCCTTTAAATCTGCATTTTTTAACTGTTCTTCCAAAATGGACATCGTTTTTTCATAGTTCTCCAGCACAACGGATTTGTTAATTTCGTCGTACGAATAAAGTTTTCGGGTCGATTGCATCAAAAGAACGATTACAGCCGGTTCGGTGAGGCTTCCGGATTCCTGGACGGATTTCTCAGCGAATCCATATCCTTTCTTTACTCCTTCGATCATCTCATCCTCCATCAGGTCGAGGGTCAATATGCTTTCCAGATATTTTTTCGCCTTACGTCCCATCAATTCACCAATGTTATCCATGTACTTGATCCGTTTGTCGTAGATCGACATAATTGTATCGAGGTACAACATTTTGGTATGGGTGTCAAGGGCTTTGTCCATAAAGGTTTCATAAATCTTTATCCCGTCGATATAAATGGTAGGTGTCGATTTGGGATACAAGTGGTAAAGAGTTCTCCAGTGGGGTATGGCCGATTTGATATCGTCCTGTTTTAAAAATTCTTTATAGAGCGACCAATTATTCAGGAAATCCATGTCTCGTTCTTTTTGCAGCGTCTCAAAGTCTTTCAGAATGACTCCGGGCTCGTCGCTCATTTCGGGAATTTCGCTGCCATCGAAGCTAAAGTTGATCACATCACCGGTTTCTGCTGTGATATCGTATTTTTTTGATTCATCGAGAAAAGTGAATTTGAGAAACTTCGATTTCTCGTGAATTTCAATTTCAAATTTTCCGTCGAAGCTGGTGTAATAACTGTCGTTTGTGCGTTGGGCCTCGACCAAAATCCCTGCTGCAGGCTGCCCGTTCATAAAAACGGTTCCGGAAATTTTCCGCTGGGCGAACAGGGAATGTACCATTATGATCAGAAAACCAACACTCAATATACGTACCATTGCTTTCATAGTGTAACTGTTTTGTTATCGGTATAACCAAAATTGATGCCAAAATCAAAGGTTATCCTTTTTACTTTTCATGTAATTGAATTCGACTATTGTATTTAATCCCAAAAGAGTGATTTCGAGGGCTACAAATTTGTAATTTTTTAACCATTTCTCAAAATAGAAATGATCGCCTCCGGTTAAAATAATGCATAAATCTTCTTGAAAAATGTTAAAATATTCGACAATCTGTCGGATTTCGCCCATCAGTCCCAATTGAATTCCACCCTGTATGGATGTTTCGGTTGAGAGACCAATCGGTTTTTCGGTAAAAGAGGGAGAAAGCAGAGGCAGTCGGTCGGTAAAATGATTGAGTGCTTTAAAGCGCATGCTTAGCCCCGGTGTGATAAAACCGCCCTTGTATTGATTCCGGTCATTGACATAATCATACGTGATGGCTGTTCCTGCATCGATAACAAGTACGTGTTGATTAGGATACAAATGATTTGCCCCTACTGCCGCAGCAATTCGATCTTTCCCCAGGGTTTCGGGTGTCTGATAGCAATTATCGATGGGCAGGGGTGTTGTCGCATCAAGGTTGACAAAAAAACCGAATTCGTTCCGGAGACAATCCATCAGTTCGGGCTGCGGGTCTTTGACCGAGCTCAGGATCGCCTTGGTCAAACCCGGGTATTCCTCTTTCAGCATCCGGATATCCTTGGGCAACAAACGATCGACGGGGAAATGGATCATCAGTTCGCCCCGGTTAAAAACCGCCACTTTGGTCCGGCTGTTTCCGATATCGACGACCAGATTTAACATAGGCTTATTCAATTTTCTGGCTGATATCAAGAGCCCTAACGGAATGGGTCAGCGCCCCTACCGAAATAAAATCGACACCGGTGGCTGCCACAGGGCGGACTCTTTCGAGGGTCATATTGCCCGAAGCTTCCACTTTGGCCTTTCCGCCGATGATGGAAACCGCCCGGGCCATGGTATCAAGGTCCATGTTATCGAGCATTATGATGTCGACTCCTGCGGCCAATGCCTCATGTACTTCATCCAATGTGGTGGTTTCCACTTCAATTTTCATCCCTTCGGGCACCGATTTCCGGATCGAAGCTACGGCTTTTGTAATTCCGCCGGCAACGGCAATGTGGTTATCCTTTATCAGCACCATATCAAACAATCCGATCCGGTGGTTGGCGCCTCCACCGGCTTTAACGGCATATTTATCGAGCATGCGAAGACCGGGAACGGTTTTCCGGGTATCGAGTATTTGTGTTTTATATCCGCGCAGGACTTCCACATAACGTGCGGTTTCGGTAGCAATTCCCGACATACGTTGCAGAAAATTCAGCGCCAGTCGCTCGCCAGTTAACAAGGCACGATACGATCCGCGCAGCATGCATATTTGCTGTCCGGGCTCAACCCGGTCCCCATCGCTGACCCCCGGGGAAAAAACAATATTGGGGTCCAGTTTCCGGAATACGGCTTCCACAACCGGTAAACCCGCAATAACGCCACCGGCCTTTGCAATGAGCCGGGCTGTTTTTTCCGTTCCTGCCGGAATCAGCAGGTTGGTGGTCACATCGCCGGTCTGGACATCCTCATGCAAAGCAGCTTCAATAAGGGGTTCGATTGATTTTAACCATTCTTTATCCATAGGGTATTATTTTCGCACCGGAACCCATTCGGGATCGCGGTTTCGTTGTTGAACAATGTGTTTCTCCATGAGCGGACTGGTTTTCGGAAAATCTTCCCGCACATGCCCCCCCCTGCTCTCTTCCCTTAGCAGGGCCGATCGGGCAATGAGAAAGCCTATATCCGCAATGTTGTTGATTTTGGCATAATTGTATTCATCGCGTTGTTGCCCGAACCGATCGTGGATTTCTTTCAACCGGGTAACGGCTTTTGTTAGTCCCTGGGCATTCCGCACCAGGCACACATTTTGCGACATGATGTCGGATATTTCATTTTTGAATTCAAGGAATACAGGCACATGGTTTTTGTCGTAAAAAACAGGCTGTGATTCAAAGCGGTTTTTGGGTGCAAGGGCAATTTCCGAGGCATGGTCTACAGCCCGACGGGCAAACACAAGACACTCGAGCAGGGAATTACTGGCCAGCCGGTTGGCGCCCATAACGCCGGTCGATGCCACCTCGCCACAGGCCCAAAGGCCCCGGATGTTGGTTTCTCCATTCAGGCCCGTCTGGATCCCACCCACCATATAATGGGCAGCAGGAGCAATCGGAATCAGGTCTTCAGTGATGTCGATGCCCCTTTTCATAATTTCTTCGTATATGGTATGAAAACGCTCCAGTATCCGTTTCTTATCCAAATGGCGCAGAGAAAGAAAAACATTCGGCGACTGGTCCTTTTTCATCTGGTTGTAAATGGCGCTGGCCACCACGTCGCGCGGGGCCAGTTCGGCCTGGGGATGAAGAGCCGGCATAAAACGCTCGTGGTTTTTATCGAGCAAATAGGCGCCTTCGCCCCGGATGGCTTCGCTTAAAAGGAAGGCATCCTGGCCGGGAATCATCAAGGCCGAGGGATGAAACTGGATGAACTCCATGTCGACCAGCCGGGCGCCAATATTCCAGGCGAGAGCAATCCCATCGCCGGTAGCCGTGTAGGGATTGGTACTGCGTTGATACAAGCGCGATAAACCTCCGGTCGACATAAAGATGGCGTTGGAACTGAAATGCAGGGTCGACATATCGTCGAAACAAATGGCTTTCAACCCATAACATTGTCCGTTTTCGACAAATATTTCGATCGCTTTCGTATGCTCATACGCAATGATATTGGATTTTCCCTT
This sequence comes from Prolixibacteraceae bacterium, assembly GCA_036725585.1. GTDB lineage: Bacteria > Bacteroidota > Bacteroidia > Bacteroidales > Prolixibacteraceae > DAIMEA01. The sequence goes on from DAIMEA010000199.1 coordinate 4,532, forward strand.
CACTTTTTCCACCATGAACCGGGTCATTTCCCGCCCGGTAGCTGCCCCGTTGGCATGGAAAATCCTCCGTTTGGAGTGGCCCCCTTCCAGTCCCAGCACATACGCGCCATTTTCGCGGTCGAACTGCATGCCCAATTCAATGAGTTCGAGAAGCCTGTCGCGTCCTTCATTCACCAGGATCCGCACCGAATCGTGATCACACAAGCCCCGGCCTGCGATGATGGTATCGCTGAAATGATCCTCAGGAGAATCGTCGGGTGCCAGTGCGGCTGCAATTCCTCCCTGCGCGTAATAAGAATTGCTCACATCGAGACCGGCTTTCGTAATAATGGCAACACTTCCGTATGCAGAAGCATAATAGGCTGCGGTAAGTCCTGCCAACCCACTTCCCACGACAATGAAGTCATGTTCCAGGTATTTCATTCGAATATAACTTTTAACATACTGAATATCTTTTGGATCGAAAGGTCGCTCTTTTAACAAAATTTAACTTCGTTGATCTTCGATTCGTCCGAATGGTCCCGATAGCTATCGGGATCACATGTGGTTTATTCATGCGTATTTGTGTTTTTCTGCAAACATGTTCGTTTCATTCCTGCATTTTTTGATTGGTGCAAATTTATAAATATTCGGTACACAGAGACCGATAAAGATTATTTACCCCCAATAATCGACAAATTGCTTGTGACAGAAAAGGATCAGAAGCTCACATCAAACCGGGCCCGAATGCCAAAAGGGGTTATCCCGGGATGATGCAAATGGGTTAAGCGCCATACTGCATCCACGCGCAGATATTGAAAAAAGTTTTCAATCCCGACACTTACCTCGGCATAGGGTGATTGAGCATCGAAAACCGTGTGCGGAAAATCCATAATCCGGGTGTGGTTGGTTCCCAAATGACTCCACAAAAGTTTTGCCGAAAACACTTCCCGGATCCCCATCTTTTTCAGCAAGGGAATGCGGTTAAAAAAGAGCCCGTTGAGATGGTATTGGGCCATCAGGCTGATAAAACGGTCGGATGCAAATTCCATTTCCCGCATCATATTGAAAGAGAAACGGGCAAATCCCAGCGATTGATCGGAACGGTGGATCTCGAGCAGGGGGAAAGGCATATCACCCAGGGTCAGGCCTGTTTCGAGAATAAAATCGATAAGCGACGTTCCCAGTGTAAAATCGTGCCGGACGACACCCCGCAAGGTTACAAATTCCTTCCGGTCGTAAGGCGTTTGATAGAAACCGCCTGTTGCCCGTAAATTGATCACCGGATAATCGGTGTTCAGGTAATACCGACGGCAGTAATCGTCGGTTATTTTTTCCCCCCACGACAGGCGAAGGCCCAGGGTTAGCTCCTGTGTTGTAATGTAATCAATGGCTTGACCATTTTTTGAGAAAGGCCAATAGATACCTGCATGGATTCTACGGCTGTTCACATTTAACGACGAACTCAGTCCCCTCCTCCATTCGTGTTCGTATCCGGCCGAATATCGAATTTCGCGCGAGAGCTGTTCGAGGGGTTTGTTGGTAAAAATAGAAGCAATGATGTTGTCTTCGCCCGAAACCATCATATTTTCCTTGATCAGGAAAATGCTTCGGCTGTCGCCCAACTTGGATAAATCGTTCCGGAATTCAGCCGATACAATCCGCCGGTTGGGATGCCGGAATTTATGTTTCAATCCAACACCGTATTTCCATTCCCGGTCGGAAGTTCCGTAACCGACATGCCCGTATAGCATGGTGTTCTTTGTCAATTTCGTGCTGGTACGTCCTGCCAGGGTAAAGCGGTAGCCCTCCACTTTATTGTATTTGATCAGCTCAAGGTACGGACCCAGCTCAAACAAATCGCCGGGAATATATCCGGTGAGAAACATCCGGGAAAGAGCATCGGCCGACTTGATTTTCCAGTCGTTGTTGAGGGAGTCGATCGTGCCGATGGCCTTCAGCTCGGTGTCCGAAAGAAGCTCGGGCCGCAACAGATCCATCATGGCCTCGTTCCGGATTTCCTTTTTCATGGGATAGATAATCGACCAAACGCTTTCTTCCTTTCCGGGTTCCACTTTTGGAAAATCCATCAAAACATCGCTGTACACGGTTTTCTTATTAACCAGCCCGGTAAAATCCAGGTTCAAAAAAGCATTGTCCTTGGTAATCTTCAATTCGGCTTTTGTTTGGTTGATGTGGAAAAAAATCAGGGAATCGTTTACCGGCACAAAGGTTTGATAAATGTCGAGTTTGTTGACATAATTCAGGTTTGCATCCACATTGACCTGGGTAGTAATCTCGCTGATGAACCACTGTTCGTCGACAATTTTCATGTGCCCCTTAAACGCTAAATCGTGGGGGTTTTTCGGCCGAAACTCAATAAAGTATTCCTTTCCAAATGGTGTTGAAAGACTGTCGCGCAAATAAAAATTGTATATCGCCAAAGCATTATCGTGAATGGGACTGTAAAAAGGTTTGTCGAACATTTTTACAATGTTGTCGTAAAAGTTAAATTCGACGCTCAGGTTGCTTGAATACCCTACAATGCTCAGTTCGTTAAAAAAACCCAATCCTTCCTGTCGTTCGAGTAGGATGTTCCCTTTCTCGTAATAGGGATTCTGCTGCAAATAGTTTTGTGATATCTTTTCAGAAAAAAAGATCGGCAAGCCCTTCTTGTTTGAAAAAATGTTTTCCTTTTCGTTCAGTGAATGAACCAAAATTTTCGTATACGCGTTGCAAGCCAGCGTCTTTGCTTTCATGGGGTTGTTTTGCTTCTTCTTTCCTATGGCATTGCGTATGATCCGGAACGCCGGATTTTCATCGGGATGGATCACGACTTCGCCCAATTCGATATCGACAGGGTGGAGG
>DAIMEA010000200.1:0-7367 GCA_036725585.1 Prolixibacteraceae bacterium
CGCTCCCGAATTGATTGCCGATACACTCGAGGTCCTTTATTCCGATTCAGCCGTCATTCGCTTTCGACTGACCTGTCCGGAACTCAAAATATACGACGATGAAGATGTGCCGTTTAAAGAATTTCCCAAGGGTTTCAAAATGGAACAGTACGATCGGGACAAAAGGATTACATCGAGCATTGCTGCTTCGTATGGCAAATATTTCGAAGAAAAAGAACTCTGGGAAGCCAAACAAAACGTGGTTGCAGTGACCGAAAACAACGATACGCTGAAGACAGAGCTTCTTTATTGGGACGAAAAAAAGGAAAAAATATATTCCGACCAGTTTGTGAAATTTATCCGGAAAGAACAGATTATTACCGGTATTGGTTTTGAATCGGATCTGCAAATGAAAAACTGGAAAATTCTGAAGGTCCAGGGTGAAATTGTGGTCGAAGTTGAAGAATAAGCCGCGATGACTGAATCTGTGATTATACTGATCACCTTACTTTTTTCCGCTTTTTTCTCGGGAATGGAAATCGCTTTTGTCTCGGCCAACAGGATGAGTCTCGAAATGGACAAACAGCAACGAACCCTTACGGCAGGCGTTCTTCATATTTTCACATCCAATCCGTCGCAATATATTGCCACCATGCTTGTAGGCAACAACATTTGCCTCGTAATTTACGGTTTGGCCTTTGCCCGCTTGTTGGGGCCCCTCATCGAACCTTTTTCCCAAAACGACGGAGTTGTGTTATTGATCCAGACGCTGGTTTCGACCCTCATTATCCTTGTAACCGGTGAATTTTTGCCCAAAACGATTTTCCGTCTTAATGCCAATGGTTTTCTGAGAATTTTTTCTCTGCCTGTCCTTTTTTTCTACATAATTCTTTACCCCATTGCCCATTTTACCATGTGGCTGTCGAAAGGTATCCTTAAAAATTTTTTCAAACATCCCATCGATCGTTCAACCGACGAAACCCTTTTTTCCCGGATCGATCTGGATCATTACGTCAACCGGAACGAAAAACAGGGCGCATCCATTTCCGATGAAGAACAAACCGAAATCAAACTGTTTAAGAATGCCCTCGATTTCTCCAAAGTCAAGGTACGCGATTGCATGGTGCCCCGTACCGAAATTGAGGCGGTTGATGATGGCGCTACCATCCGGCAGTTAACGGATAAATTTATCGAAACAGGTTTTTCCAAGATATTGATTTTTAACGATTCAGTCGATAACATCGTTGGCTACGTCCATTCTTCGCAACTGTTTAACAATCCCTCGACCATCAAACCCATAATCAATCCGATTTTGTTTGTACCCGAAACCATGACGGCCAGCAAGCTGCTGAGCCTCTTCTTTCAGAAACACCGTTCGATTGCCGTGGTTGTCGATGAATTTGGCGGCACCTCGGGATTGATAACAGCCGAGGATGTTTTGGAGGAAATATTTGGGGAAATTGAGGACGAACATGATACCGATGACTTGATATTCAAGAAAATCAATGATCGGGAATGGATTGTTTCGGCCCGTTTTGAAATCGAAAACCTGAACGAAAAAGCCGGGATATCCTTACCCGAGGGCGACGATTACGATACTTTGGCCGGTTTGATCCTCAACTTTCACGAAAACATCCCCAAAATCAACTCCGTAATTACTGTCGGTGATTATGAATTTCGCATACTGAAAGCCTCCGAAACCCGAATCGAACTGGTGCTGATAAAAATCCTTTTGGAAGCATAAATTCACGCAAGTTGTTCATTAGGAAACAAACCTAAAATTACTATCTTCGTAGCCTGAAATTTTAAAAACATTTATTGTTAAAATAAGGATCATTCAAATGGCAACATTACAAAAACTGAGAAACCAAGCTGGTGTTTTACTGGCTGTTGTTATTTTCATTGCCCTGGCGGCATTTATTTTAGGCGACTTGCTTCAATCGGGGAGTTCGCTCCTTCGTGGAAAACAATTGCAGATTGCCCGAATTGGCAATGAATCTGTCGAATATCCTGAATTCCAGGAGCGATTCGACAAATTGTCCGAAATATATAAAGCCAACAACCAGGTAAATTCTGTCGACGAAAAGGCCTACGAACAGCTTTTTAATCAGACCTGGGAAAATCTTGTGGAAGAAAAAATCATGGGTGCAGTTTACGACGAACTGGCCATCGATATTACCCCTGAAGAAATGTTCGACATGGTGCAGGGAAACAATATACATCCCATCATCGTCCAATTGTTTGGCGATCCGCAAACACGCCAGGTGAACAAAAGCAATGTGATCCAGTTTCTGAAATACATTCAGGATAACCCCGAAGCGCCTCAAAAAGCAACATGGTTAAATATTGAAGAGCAAATTATTAAAACGAAAAAATCGACAAAGTACAATAACTTGGTCGCAAAGGGATTGTATGTAAATTCCTTGCAGGCAAAAAACAGTCTCTTGGAGAAAAACCGTTCGGCCAGCCTGCAATTTGTCCAGAAAAAGATAGCTGTTATCCCCGACAGTGTGGTTAGCGTGAGCGAAAAGGAACTGCGCGACTATTACAAAAAACACACCGACCAGTACGAACAAAAGAAACAAAAAGTGCTGGCTTATATCACATTCCCTATTGTTCCGTCCGACGATGACGATCAACAGGCCCGGAAATGGATCCAGGATCTGAAACCGGAATTCGAACAGACGAACGACAATATTCCGTTTGTGAATATAAATGCCGACACTCGTTTTGAAGATGTGTTCACAACCCAGGCTGAACTTAGCACTGAGCTAGGCGCCTGGGCCTTTCAGGCTTCCGAAAACGAGGTTTATGGTCCGGTGAAAGAGGGCGATACATACAAAATGTACAAACTCAATGCCGTTAAAATGCTTCCCGATTCGGTTCGCGCAAGCCATATCCTTTTGCGGGCTGAAAATGCCGCCGAAGCACAACGGGCTACTGCATTAATGGATAGTTTGAAAAATGTGATTGAAACCGGAAAAACCAGCTTCGAAGAATTGGCCCGCGCCTATTCGCAGGATGGTTCTGCTTCGCAGGGAGGCGACCTGGGATGGTTCAAGCGGGGTGTTATGGTGGCGCCCTTCGAAAAAGCTGCGTTCCACGCCGAGAAAGGAGACCTGGTTACCGCCGAAACCCAGTTCGGGCTTCATTTGATTAAAGTTACCGAGCAGGGGAAAAAAGCCAAAAATGTACAATTGGCCGTTATCGACCGGGCCGTAACACCCAGCACCACCACCTATCAGAACCTGTATACCGAGGCCAGTAAGATGGCTGCCAATGCCCAGGATCTGAAAGGGCTGATAGCCGAAGCCGATAAAGTAAGCATTACTGTACGAAAAGCGACTGTGGGTGAAAACGACCGCAATATTCCCGGTTTAGGCCCGGTACGCACGCTCATCTACTGGGCTTTTGCCAACGGCGAAAAAGGAGAACTGGTTCAGGGAAGCGATCGTTCGCCCGTATTCGAAATTGAAAATCAATTCATCATTGCTGCTATCGACCAGGAAATGGAAGAAGGGATCAAAGCCTTCGAATCGGTCCAGTCGATTGTTGAACGCGCCGTGATCCGGGAAAAGAAGCTGGAAAAACTCGAAGCCGATTTTGCCGCAGCAAAAGGCGCCAGCATCGAAGAAACAGCCCAAAACCTTCAACTGGAAGTGGAACGTGCCTCCGGCTTTAATTTTGCCTATGGATCGGTAAATGCCATCGGTTACGAACCGGCTGTTAACGGCGCTGCACTTGCCCTGGAGGTTAACCAGCAGTCGAATCCGGTCGTGGGCCGAAACGGAGTCTATATTCTGCAGTTAACCGAAATTCAAGGCGAAATTCCCGCTGATTTTGCTGCCGAGAAAAAGTCGATGTTTGCCAATGCAAGCTACCGGACCGGATACCAGGCCTACCAAACGTTGAAAGATAATACGGAAATCGCCGACAAGCGCTCGAAATTCTATTAATCGGGTCCGTAAATTTTTTCATCCGTTCACTGGCTGACGCAACCTTTTTGCTTTTCCCGGAATCTGTTCTCTGGTTTCTTTAAAATGAATCAGCCATGGAAAAAGGATGGGGATATTTATTTTTATTTGTTCTCGGGGCAGGACTCTTTGCATCCTGTTCCGACAGTGAAGATTATTATTCGCTCGACGATGTTTGGATTTCGATGGGCATGGTGCAACAACCCGATTCGACGGGAGAGAGCTTCTTTATCATCACCGATAACCGCGACACGCTCATCCCATTGGCCAGCAATGTTCCGTATTTTGAAACAAACAACCAGCAGCGGGTTTTTGTGAACTATACCATTCTGGGCGATGCCAATACGACGGGAACAAAATTCTGGGTCAAAATCAACAATCTTCAGGAGGTTCTTCTGAAAAATCTTTTACCGCTTACCCCCGAAAATTCCGACAGTTTAGGGAACGATCCCATCCATATGGTCGACGCCTGGCTCTCGGCAGGGTGTTTTCTGAATCTGGATCTGGCTTTTCCCGGGGGTGAAACGGTTCATTGGGTGAACATGGTGTACACTGCTTTTCCATTATCCGGAGCCGAAAGTCCGGTTGAGCTGGAACTGAGACACAATGAGCGAAACGATACCCTGAACTTTCCGCTCAGGGCTATTGTAACGTTCGATTTAAGTGCGCTGCAACAGATTGGGAACGATACAGTCGAATTTGTGGTGCGGTACCAAAATCTCGACGGTGTGATGAAAAACTTTTCAGGAACCTTTACGGATAATGGCAGCCCAGCCTCCGCCGGGAGCCATCTCAATATGTAAGGTCGATTCCCGGTCGACGGCTTGTTGGGTTTTTGCATAATCCTGCGCAAAGCGCCGGGCATTTTTCCCATCCTTCATTATTTCGGCCGTGTAGGCTCCTGCATCCAGAAACGAAAGGCCGACGCTTAGGCTTCGGGCTGTCCAGTCGGTCATAGCGCCCAGATACCAGGTATCGCCTTTGCGGCGGGCAAGAACGATGTAATCGCCTACGGCAGCATCGAGAACCCGGGTTTCGTCCCAAACGGTCGGAACCTGCCGGATAAAATCAACCGTTTCCTGTTCTTTCCGGTACGTCGAGGGCGACTCGCACATCATTTGCAGGGGCGCTTCGTATACCACATACATGGCCACCTGGTGGCAACGGGTACCCAGGCTCATGGGCCGTTCAAAACTTATGTTGAAGTTTATTTCCTGTGCGTTGATCATGCAACCGGGTGTGTAATCCATGGGGCCGGCTGCCATACGGGTAAAGGGAAGGGTCACGTTATGTTCCGGTGTAATATCGGCGCTCCATTTGTTGTTTTCGCTTCCTTTCACGCCTTCATAATTGACGATGTTGGGATACGTCCTGCGTAATCCCGACGGTTTAAATGCCCCGTGGAAATCGACCAGCAGTTCGAGCCGGGCTGCCCTCTTCGCAATTTCTTCGTATGAATGAACCATGTACTGGTCCGAACGTTGCATAAAGTCGACCTTAATGCCTTTGGCACCCCAGCTACTGTAGGTTTCCAGTATTTTGTCGATGTTATCGTTCAGGGGTTTCCACAACACCCACAGGATGATGCCCACGTTTTTCGATGCTCCATACCGGATTAATTCTTTTACATCGATATCGGGATTATTTTCCAGAATTTCCGTGGTCGATTTGGTCCAGCCTTCATCCAGGATCACATATTCGATTTGGTTTTCCGAAGCAAAATCGATGTAGTATTTGTAGGTTGCGGTGTTGAGACCGGCTTCGAAATCAACGCCATAAATGTTGTTGGCATTGTACCAGTCCCAGGCTACCTTTCCGGGTTTGATCCAGCTTGTGTTTTCTAACACACAAGGATTTGCCAGTTGCCAGGTGAGGTTGCTCTCAACCAACGTTTTATCATCGCCGATAATGAAAACACGCCAGGGATATTCTTTTTTTCCATCAACTTTTGCAATGTATTCGGCTTCTTTCGTAATGATCTGATTTCGATCGGGGCCTCTTTTGCCGGGAACCGCTTCGAGTACATATTTGGGGAATTTAGAATGCAATGAGTTACCGCCACTTCCTTCGAGAAACATACAGGGGTAGTTGTGCAGCGCTGTCTCGGTGAAGAGGACTTTTATTTTTCCGGGTGTGTCGAACAGGACGGGCAGACTGCAGAAATCCTTTTCGGCAAGCGATTTTAGCGATTTATAGGGATAAAAACGCTCGTTATGCGAGTACATCGATTCTTCCTGGGGGAACCATGAGTGGGTTCCTTCGGGAAAGGTTAGATCCATTTTTTCGTGAAGAACCTCGGCTGCTTTGCCCGAATCATCGATAAAGCGATACGCAATCCCATCGTTGTAAACCCGAACCGTCAGGCTGAATTTATTTTTAAACTGGAGGGTCAGTTCGTTGAACTGGTCTTGGATAAGGGCGTCTTTATGAGGAACTTCTGGTTTTAGTGTCTGATCGGTGTTGCGGGTTTTCGACCGGAGGAACAAAGCGGGTTCGCAAAGGTTCCCCGAAAAAAGATCCAGGCCGATATCCGCTCGTTCAATCACTGCCTGATCCTTCAGGGTAAGTGACCACGATAGTTCTTTTTCCAGGGCAACGCGGAGTAGGAGGGTACTATCGGGTGACAGAACGGAGAATTCTTTAGCGAAACCCAAAACAGAAAGGAGGACAGACAAGAGCAGCAACAAAGATTTTTTCATCATCGGTTTTGATTATGCGTTATGTTTCTTACAGGACGAAGGTACGGTATCTGCTTGAAAACAAAAACGGCAAAACGATGACTTTTTTCAGGATTATCGAACGTTGTACCGATACTCCATTTTATTCCAAAATCAATTTCTGTACTCTCCGGAAGGAACAATTTTCTACACATACAAAATAGAATCCTTTGCGTAAATGCGCCAGATTCAAGCTTCGGGAGCCCTCTGGGAGTTGCTTTTCTTCGTACACCAGGGCGCCGGTTCCGGAGAAAATCCGTAAGCGGACAGTTTCCTCTGTGTTTTGAAGCATCAGGGTGAGCATTCCGTTACTGGGATTGGGAAATACGGATACAAACGGCTCTATCCCTATCACGGGAGTAAGTTTACCCGGATCAGGACCTTCGTTTTCCAGGGAGGTGCTTTTGGCTGGTTCCACCTTAGATGCAGCAGGTACGTCATCACAAAACGAAGCCGTGGTTGTGATGTAGGCGCTCATATAGCTTCCCTCCTGTGCATGGAACCCGGGCAGGAAGCGAATGGAGAATGCGGCAATGAGCGTAGCCGACGAACCGTCTTCAAAGGAGACTGTTGTTCCGTCGCCGGCCACGGTGAGCGTGTTCGGTGCGTCGAAACACCTTGTTTCGCCATCTGTTAATGTAAGGTTGGATAACTGGGGATCTTCGACTGCATTTTCGGTCAGGGTGATGGTTCCGCA
>DAIMEA010000201.1:0-7360 GCA_036725585.1 Prolixibacteraceae bacterium
AAGGTTACCTGCGTGCCGGCAGCCCTGAGGATTACTTCCGTTTCGTTTTCTTCCCATCCGGCTGTTCCCCGGGCGAAAGCAAGTTTTTTCTCCAGGTAGTCTTTAGGCCTTCGTACAGGCCAGCTCCAGGTGCAGATTTCCATCCCCGACGGATCCGTTGCTGTGAGGAGTAACACATCGCCTTCGAAGAAATTTACGGGTACATCCATTTTGATTTTCCGTGTTTCTCCCGGTTCAATAGAGGGCAGGGAAACCGGACCGCTGGCAAGGATGATTGTTTCCTTGTTTTTCTCCCAGGGACCGGGAATGCGCAGCACCCGGTAGTTCATCCGGCACTGGTTGAGGTTGGTGCCGGTATACTCGTTCCTTACGAAGAATTCGCCGTTAAAGTTGGGTTGGATCCGTAAAGGCTGAAACTGGATCGGGGCCCAAATTTCTTTGATGGTGAAGAAACTGCCTTCTTTTTCGCGGTACGGACCCAATATTCCATCGGGGGCATGTTGCCCGTCGGAGTCGAGCGAATCGGGGAAATCGGAACGGCGGATGGCATCATCGGCAAATGCCCAGATGAACCCCCCGGCAAAGAGGGGATGTTGTTTCCATTTGCCCCAGAAATCGTCGAGTCCGGCGCCGGCCCCTTCATCGTAGAGGCTGTGCAGGAATTCGGTAGGCATGAAAATCTTGCTCCCGTTGGTAAAACGGTGTACCCCGGTTTGGTACTGAGGGTAGTGATGGGTGTCGATATCGCCGAAATCGGCCCAGGGATGGATTACCGTTCGTTTTTGGGGATCGAGTTGCGAAAACATTGGGTCGATGGCTTCGTTCCATCCTCCTTCGTTTCCATTGCTCCAGATGATGATGCAGGGATGATTCACATCTCGGTTCACCATTTCGGTAACAAGTTGGGTACCGATTTCGGTGTTGTAGGCATTTTGCCAGCCGGCCAGTTCGTCGATTACGAAGATACCCAGCGAATCGCAGGCGTCGAGAAAATGCCCGTCGGGGGGATAATGACCCCGTACCGCGTTCATGTTCATTTCCTTAATGAGTTTTGCATCCATTACCGATAATTCCGGGCTGGTGCATCGCCCCGATTCGGGCCAGAAAGTATGCCGGTTCACTCCTTTCAGAACGATTCGTGTGCCGTTGCAATAAATTCCGTCGTATGGTCGGACTTCGATTGTCCGGAAGCCAATGCGTTCCGTAAGCGTATGAAGAACCTCCTTCCTTCGGATGAGTTCCAGTTTCAAGTGGTATAAAGCGGGCGATTCGGGCGACCAGGGGACAATCCCGGCGGCCTGCACCGATAGTTGGGTTTCCGTTGTCTCCGCGGTTTGAACAAGGGAGGTGCCCATTACCTTTCCTTGCGGGTCGTACACTGTGGCCCGGAGTTCATCTCCCAGGCTGTGGCCAACGATTTTGGCATAGGTGTTCAGCGAACCATCGGCACGGGCATCCACTTTTACCTGGGCAATGTGGGTGGAGGGCAGGATTTCGAGATACACCGGCCGGTAGATTCCCCCAAACAGCCACCAGTCGGCCATGCGTTCGGCAGCGTTCACCAATCGGTCGGCCGAATGCTTACTGACCATTACATCGAGGGTGTTTTCTGTATCGAAAAGGATTTTATTGGAAATATCGAACGAGAAGCGGTAAAAACCTCCCTGGTGCAGCGGGCCTGCCGGCTGGTCGTTAATCCGGACTTCGGTATCGGTCATTACCCCCTCAAATACCAGTTTGATGGTTTTGTCTTTCCACGACGACGGCGCCATAAAGCGGGTTTTGTACTGTCCGGTTTCGTCGCTGGGCTTTTTGCCGGGTTGTTTGTACCAACGGCCATAGGTATATTCGCCAAAGCCTTCCTGCTCCCACTGGGAGGGGACACGGATAGTGGTCCATTTCCCGCTGTTGGCGCCTTTCGAACAAAAGAAGTCCCAGACTTTTGTATCGTTGTAACCGGTACCCGACAACCAGACTGTTTGCGTCGGGTTTTGTGCGGCCAGAAAAACCGGGAGCAATATCAGGGGCAGTAGCCCGAGGAGTCTTTCTTTCGTCTTGGTTATGAATTCTTTTTTCTCCATGTTTTTCCTTTTTTGTTTTTTTTGTGCGTTTTTCACTTAGCGGAGCACCCAGAATCTTTGTTGCTGCATCCCGCAGCTGGTAACGAGCCGGACGAGATACATGCCTGCCTGAAATGTGCTTATATCCAATAATATTTTGTGACTTCCGGTACTTTTGTACCCCGAATCAAGCGTGCGGATCTTTTTTCCGTTCAGGTTAAATATTTCCAATTGAAGCCCCTGGTCCCTGCCGAGCGCATACTCAATCGTGGCCGAATTCCGGCACAGCGAAGGGTATACTTTCAGGGATGGATTGACGGAATGAAACAAAGCCGAAGATGTTTCATTTTTTTCACGGGCAACCACAAAGTACATTTGTATGTCGGGATTTCCGTCGATTGTGTTCACCCCCAGAATGACTTCCTCCCCGGCTGTACAACTTTTTTCGTAAAGTTGCAGGGTTTGTTCCCTGTTGGTGGGGCTCGAAACGGTGATCGACACTTCTTTTCGTTCAAAGCCGGCGAGCCATTCGGGCGTTGGTTCGATATCCCGGTTGTGAAAAACCGAAATTACGGCATCTTTTGTTAGGGTAAATTGTGCCAGGATCGCTCCTTCTTTCCATGTTTTCGACTGGGTCGAGGTTTTGATCCATTCCTGCCCGATCAGATAATCCGGTATTCCGTGCGCAAAGAGCGTTTCGTTTCCGAAAACCGAGCCTGTTTCGCCCAGACTGTCGGCGATGATCCATTTACCGGAGTTCTCAATGTCGTTAACCATCAGGTCCTTGATAAGGGATCCGCTTCCCCGGTAATAACCCGAAAGCAGGGTAACCGAAGGGGCTTTTTGGGGAAATTCCATATCGGAAGCCAGGTAGAAACCGGGATGGGGGGGTTGGTTGTACGAAGAATTTTGCCAGGATATGGCTACCCGGTAAACCGGATCGTGCATCAGGGTAAATAATTTATGTTGGGTGGGCATGGTACTGGTATACACCCGCAGAGCTGTATTCGAATTTCTTCGGAGGATGACCTCTTCCCGCCAGTCGCCGAAGAGATCGGCCTGCAGGGTAGGTGTCGATTTGGAGCCGTTGTTCGACGAAGCATCATCGGCAGTAAGGAGGCGGGTGCCATAGTTTGTTTTCAAGCTCCACTGGTCGATCCGGTTGCTGTTCATGAGGTTGCGGCTAAGGGTTCCATCCCACCAAATGACAAAGTTGGTAGAGCTGGGGATCGATCCCACTTTGGATCCTTCGAGGTCATAAAGGCCGAGACCTCCGGAGCCCCAGAACTTGAATCCCGGTTTTCCGGAATCGAGTTCGGCAGCGCAACCCCGACCGATGTCCCCGCTGGCCCGGTTGTTGAATACCATTTCCCCGTTATCGGCGTAGCGCAGCGAAACGCCATGCCCGCCGCTTTCGTGGCACATGAAGATCATGGGGCGGGGATCGTCCTTTTTCATGAACGATACATGGCAGGCATCGCCATGTCCCATTCCGGTAGTATGCATGCCTTTTCCGGTGCCGGAAATGACCGACGATCCGGTAACAATATCCTGCAAGCCGTCGCCATTCGCATCGATTACATGGATGGAATGATTGCCCTGTCCCTTGTAGGCCCCGTTACCGGAATCGTTGGAATCGAAGGTCCAGGCACGGGTGAGTTCCCCGTCGCGCCAGTTCCAGGCAGCCAGGGTGAGCCGGGTGTAATAACCCCGCTGGAAGATGGCCGTGGGCCGTTGTCCGTCGACATAGGCCACCGTGGCATTATAGCGGTCGAGCCTGTTTCCGTAGTTATCGCCCCAGTTTGAAACATTTCCCCGAACGGGCCAGTATTCGGCTGTTGCCAGTTCCCTTCCGGTTTCACCGTCGAAAACGGTCAGATATTCGGGGCCGCTGAGGATATACCCCGATCCATTCCGGTATTTTTTTGTGTGATCGGCGGTCGATGCCGGTCCTTTTTCGATGTAATTCCCGCTGGCATCTTTGGTTCCCGGCGCAGTTTTGACCATGATTTCGGCTTTCCCGTTTCCGTCGAAATCGTAAACCAGGAACTGGGTATAATGGGCTCCGGCCCGGATATTGGGTCCGAGATCAATTCGCCAGAGATGTTCCCCGTCGAGGGTGTAGCCATCGAGATACACATTGTCGGTGATTCCGCTTTGGGAGTTATCTTTTGCATTGTCGGGGTCCCATTTTAAAACCAGGTCGTATTGTCCGTCCCCGTTCAGGTCGCCGGCGCTGGCATCGTTGGGGGAATAATTGCCTCCGTTTGTTCCTCTTCCGGGCCGGTTGATCGGAATATCGAAATATCCGGCGTTGGCGCCCTGGGTAAGGTTAATGAGCCGTGCCGGAGCGCTTGGGGACAATTCATTTCCGTTGCGAAGGGCCCGTATCGTGTACTGACTGTTCAACGGAGCTTCCGGATCGAAAAACGTGGTGGTTTGCGAAACGGGTACATCGTTAAGCCGGGTGGCGCCCCGGTATACATTGAATTCGGTTTCCCAGGGTTCATTCCCCAATAACCTCCAGGTAATATAATATCCCTGATCCTGCCGGATGGCGACCGCAGCCCGGTCGAGGCGTTCCATGAGCATCTGGGCCGGCAGATCCAGGACCAGGATGCTCATGGCAAGTAGCAAAAAGCAAAAATTAATCTCTTTCCTCATAAATCACTCCTCAATTATTTCCGTATCACTTAATTTCAGTTTTGTTCGCTCTTTTTACCTATATCAATTCTTCAACGCTTGATAATTTTCACATAATTCAACTCGTCATTCTGTTCAAAGCATGCCGAATAGATTCCCCCGGGTAAGAATCCGATATCGAATTGGTACTTTTTTCCCTGCTCTCCGATATGGTTGATTCTAATTTTGCCATGAATATCGACCAGAAAAAACCGGAAGGAAGATCCTTCGGTTCCAAAAGTCTGGATGGAAAGATATTGGGTAACAGGATTGGGGAAAACATGGATTTTTTCGGTAAAAAAATCAGAAGACAAATTTTCGACGGTCACTTTAATAACACCCCGGGAGCATAGTTCAGAACAATCCCAGGCAAGACCTTCTCCGGGTATTGAGGGCGTTATGGAAGAAAATGCTCCCTGGATGGTATCGCAAAGAAACAGTTTGAATTCATCTCCCTCTGAATATTGTGCCGTACTCGTATTGATGCATTCAAGTTTTCCCGAAAGGGTAATTTTTCCGGTGCATTCAATTTTGTCAGAAATTTTAAAAAGCGGATTGGTCTTGATCTGCAAACGGGATTCATTTTTCAGGTTTACATGGTTTTTTAGGTGCATTGTATTTCCGGTGTTGTCGTTTCCGGGAGCAAGAATTCCTCCGGTTTCAACGTCAACAATGCCCGTTATGGTTCCCGAACCGGTGAGCGTACCGTTTCTGTTTACGGTCACCCGGCCTGTGCCGGTTGCGCTTCCCGTTTTGTTGGCTGCTTCAAGTGTTCCCCCGTTTACTGTTGTATTACCGGTGTAGGTGTTGGCCTGGGTAAGCTTGAGCAAACCGCTTCCTGTTTTTGTAAGAGAGTGGCCGGTAATGATGCCGTTAAAAGTTGTTGAATCGCCTCTTTCTCCAATAACCCAGTTTTCACCCGTCAATGTGGAAGTTGCATTACCGGAAAGACCGCCAATGCTTACTGTTTGGGCAACCACGTCGCCCGAAGATGTTCCTTCGCTATAATACATCGAGATGTTGTCGCCGAGGTGGAACTGTGTTCGGGCATATCCCTGTGTGCTGGCCAAACGCATGGGTCCGGTTCCGTTTACATGGATTGTTCCGGAAAAATCGGACCAGTTTCCCCGGAATATCGTCCGGTCGATCGATCCGGGAAGAACGATTGTTAATTCACCGCCTCCGGTTAAGGTGCCGGAGTAATTGCACCGCTGGTCGGCATAAAGGGTGCCACTGTATTGATCCGGCACCTCGAAATCCATCGTGCATTCGGTATAGGAACTTGTGTTTCCCATGGCGAGCACGCCCCCTTTAAACGTTACTTTTCCGGTACCCAGGGCATGAACGGTCATACCCGATCCGGGGTCGTTCAATTGCAGGGTACCTTCTTCGATGGTGGTTCCACCTGAAAAGCGGTTTTTGTTCTGTAAAAGATATAAAGTACCCTCGCCGGTTTTGACCAAATGAGCGGGGCCTTCCATAACACCATTTATCGACAGGGTTGAATTTCTGTTGCTTATATGCAGGGTATCGGAGGTTCCGCCAAGGGTTATGCCTTTGTCGGTATAACTGTCCAGCGATGATGAATACACCAGTTTGGCATTGGTTACGACAAATTCTCCCGGATCGGCAGAAGGATTCGCTCCAATGGAACTGGCTTGCCCTGCAACGGAAAGGCCGTTTACGACGAACAATCCTCCCTGGATCTCTGTTTTCCCGGTATACATATGGGCAGAGCTTTCCATAACCAGCGATCCGGTTCCTGTCTTTACCAGGTCTCCGTTGCCCATGAGGGTTCCCTCACCGGTAAACAGGTAATGTGTATGATCCCCTTTGATTTCTATTCGCCCAACCGGAAGATCTCCCTTGAGGGTAACGGAGGAATTTAGGATGCCCGATTGATCGAAAATAGCGGTGTCGAAAGCGCAAAAATAGGTTTTCGTGCCCGAGAGCAACCAGTTTTCGGAATTTTGAAGATCCCAGTTGGCGCCCGATCCGTCCCATGTGACCGAGTTTGGATTTCTCGATGGGACAATTCTGAGCCAAATAGTTTGAATCGAATCGAAAAGCTCGTGTTTTTTCCCGACGATACCGTTGATGTGCACCTGGTTTATGTTTCCTGAAAAACGTTCGGTATACGAAATCAAAGGATAATTGCCACCGGCAGAGCTGGTGGTATCCAGGGAAAAATCAAAAACAACAGAACGTTCAATGATCAGGTTGCCCTGTACATCGATTTTGTCGAAGGTTAAACCGGAAACGGGATGAGCGGATGCATCAAAAAGACAGGTCATTCCGCTGGATAGAGTAAGGTTTTTTCCAAAAGAGAGGGTGCCAACACTGTCTTTTGGGCCGGGATCCAGAATGGATCGTTTTTCGAAACAACAGGTTTCGTGTATGATACCACTGCCGCCTAGTTTAGCGCCCCCAAGAACCTGTATTTCACTATTTTCGAAAGAAGAGTTTATGTAAAGAGCGCCTTGTTCAACACGAGTTATCCCCGAAAAGGAAGTATTCAGGGAGAGGTTCAGGAATCCGTAACCCGATTTAACCAAATCGGTATTCCCGGATATTCCACCTGTGCCAGAAAAAGTATAATTAAGTGGCGAAAGCACGAA
>DAIMEA010000202.1:0-7347 GCA_036725585.1 Prolixibacteraceae bacterium
AAAGTCCGGTCTGCATAGAAGAAGTGAAGGAATAATGGCTTTCGGGTTTTTTATATTGGAACGATTCGACCGATTCGATGGGGTTTCCTTCCATCCAGAGATAGTAATGATCGCCCTGTACCCGGTTCTGGATCAGGTTCGGGAAGGAAGCCAAAGCCCGGTCGTTCCCTTCTTCGTCCTTTTGGGCGCTTGTTGTGCCAACCGATACAACCCGATACCCGTTTTGCACCAGGATTGGAACCGCCTGTACGAGGGCGCCGGGCGGGGTCAGATCCCCTTCATACCCGGGCAGCGCAGACGAAGGGTCTTTCCGCAATATATAAATCTTTTTACCTGTGAGCGGATTTTTCAGGTTCCCTGCCGAGGGGTACCCTTCCTCGATAAAGGCATTCAGGTGATAACTTTTTACAAAGGTGGTGATTTCTCCAATATCGATCATCGGATCGCCAGTCCATGCATTCAGGGCTAATTGGGGATCGGCATAATAGGGATTTTCCAGGCGGATGCAAATTTCACGGGTCAATATCCCCCGCTGGATGGTTCCATCGATGCTTGTTTGATAATTTTGACTGACCATTCCCAGTCCGGCATTTTTTAACCAACGGAACGATAGTGCAAATTCGCCTTCGTCGTTGGTAATCGGGCCGGGTGCATGATCCGGGATCAGGCTGGTCTGCTTTATTTTAAGGTTTTTCGTTGGAGAAGGGGCCAGTCCCAGTTCTTCGGAGGACAGCAGGATTGTATCCGCTTCCTGAATCAGATGGGTAAGGCACAGGAGACGGATTTTTGCATTACGAACCGGGAAAGTTCCAGCTTCCGGATTGTTTTCGAAGCGGTAACTGATTTTTCCCGACAGGGTTTTCTGTTCGTATTCGGCTGTTTCTTCATAAAAGTGGTATAAAAAGGAACATTTTTGGGAAGGGATCAGATTTTCTCCGGTCAGTGAGTCGCATAATTCAACGGTGAACCAGTACGGGGTGTTGTTTTGAAAGAGCGTATTGGCTTGTGCACTCCCAATTTGCCAGTGAAATTGAGTTGTTGCAGCTGAATGGATTTCATTCTTCAGGTTTTTGGCATCGAAAAAGCGCAGGTAAAATTTAGCGCCGGGGTATTGTTCTTCTAATGATAGAAAATCGATGTTCGGGTTGACAGCATCGGGATTTGTTTGGATGCGATCAATCCTCCAGTTGATAAAAAAATCGCGCAGATTGGTCACAACCAACTGGCTGTCGGGGTGGCAGGCCGAAGGGATCATGATCCGTATCGTTTCAATCGTTTCGGGGAGTGAACTACCGGAACCTTCCGGGTATAAAAACGTGCACACTTCACTGTATCCGTTGTTCCGGAAATGATTGGAACCGGTGGGATCTGTTGCCTGGATCCGGAAAGCGTAGGTGTATCCGGGCAGGAGCGATACACGGTCGCTGGTAAGGAGGATCATATTGGCATACAATGTTTCTTCATAAACCGGCGTAAAACCCGAAACGTCGAATGCTTCATTGGGATTGAGGTCGATCCCGGGAGGGATCTCGATCAATTCAAAACGGTATTCGGGAAGAAGGGCTCCAGCGGGTATTGTCCAGTTGATCAGAACATTTTGAAAGCTTTGTGGCGGCAGTAGTTCGCCACAAACGGGTTGGGTAATCAGCGGGGGCTCCAGGTTGGAAATGAAAAATACGTTGCTGCATCCCATCGGATCGGGTTCGGAAAGGGATTGATCGGTGAAGTAGTCGAAAACCTGGATACATATTTGATAATGATCCTCGGGCAGGCCGGCGCCGGAAAAAAGCTCCGTGAGCACCACGCCTTCGGATACAAGGTGATTCATATTGAACATGGATCCCAATTCGTCCAACGTGAGCATTTTCAAACTCCCGGGTTGCAGATACAGGGATGTACCGGGTTTATAACCGGGTTCGGATGCTACCGATAAACCGGCATCGCCCCGGATGCTGAATCCGAGATACACTTCCAACGGGCCCTGGGTGGGCTGCGTATGGGTTAAGGTAATGAGTAACTTATTGGGGATGGTAATATAATCCGACAACGAGGAACTATACGGAGGCATTATCCCAACGCTGACAGTTACAGGGGCTGTTTGGGCGCCAACCCGGAATGGAACCATGGCCAGGATAAGCCAAAGCAGGATCAGCAGGGTTCGCAGTGGATTAAAACGTATAGGCATAACTCAGAAGGGTTTTAAATTCATGAAAACTTTTCACAGGAGCATTCACAGGGTAAACATTGTCGTTGTACCCTATGCTGAATTTGATGAGATGTTTTCGGTGGGGCCTGTAATTAATCATCAGGTTCCCCGAAAATACCGAGCCCTGGTACCCTGTTACCACACTGTTGTTGTAGGAGGCCAACAGGTTTGCATTCAGTTTATTCTTAAGGAATGCTTTCGAAATACCCAAATTGGCTCCATACATAATCCGGTTTTCAAAAGCCGATTCAAGGGTAATGTACTGAATTCCGGCCGAAAGATTGAATCCGGTTTTCACGTAGTTCCTTGAATAGGTGAGCAAAGCCATTCGGCTGTTTATTTCACTGTTGGCTTCGGTGTAGGGATTGTGGTCGACCAGGTCGGTGAGCGAAAGGTTGAGCTGGAGCAGCTGGATCAGGGTAGGGGATGCAAACATCAAACGCGGGGAGAGACTCACGCTCAGGTTGTCGTTGTAAAGTTTCAGCGTGTCGTTTAAGGGTACACGCCCTGCATACTGATTGATGGAATAGTTGCTGAAACTTCCATCGAAAGAAAAAGCCCTTCCCGAATTATAGTTGATGTTCAACATGGAAATAATTCTGCGCGAGGCCGAACTTTTATTGCCTCTCAGGTTATCGTTCTGGAGCCCGATGTTTCCTTTAAACAGAAGCTTTTTCTGAAACAGGCGGAGCGAAGTGTTCAAGGTCAGATTTTCAATATCGGTATTGAAATAGTAGGCGCCGAATGACTGATAATTCGGGTCAATCCGCCGGTACTGGATTCCGGCAACAAAACCCTGGTTGGCATATTGCAGGCTCGATAAAAGAGCCGTGGCGTATTCCGACGATTCGTTCACCGAAAAATAACGGTTGATCATTTTCAGCAAATTTACGTCGTCGAAATTGATGGTCTGGGTGAGCCGGTCTTTAGTCAGCAGACTTACAGAAGCTTCTGTTTCCCACGATAGGTTTTTGGCAAGCGTTAGTTTTAAGTGGGCTCCCAATACGGTATTCGACTGGGGTGTTTTAAACTGTTCGGGCGAGAATTGCGGATCGGGCAGGGTATCGTCGGCAATGTTCATGGCAATCAGATCGAAAAAGTTTTTTTCGTTTCCCACCCCGATTTTCATGCTGTATCCGGTTCGTGAGGGCGTGGCCAGCGTATCGATCGGATTGATGGTATTGGGAATGGTTTTCTTTTTAAAACGACCGTACACTGCGCTCAGCCGGAACAACCCCGGAGTTAGTTCAACCCCGGCACCCAAAAAAGTTTGTCCCGCCAACGTGAACGAGGAATGGGTTACCGAACGATAGCCCAGGTGGATTTTGATCCATTTGTATTGCGGACTGACGCCAAAACGGTTAAAGGGCTGGCTGTATTCGAAATTCCGGTTGCTGTACATGATGGTGAACGGAAGATTGACACCGTATACCGAAACATTTATCTGGCCATTAAAAAGAAAGAGAAACGGATCGCGCACCGAATTGATCAGGTTGGTGTTGTAAAAATTCGTGGTAGCCGATAAAGAACCAGATAGTTGGACGGGCTTTTTGGGGTCAATGGATTCCAGGTTTTGTGCATACAAAACACCCGTAATGAGCGTGAAGGTAAGAAAAAGAAGCAAAGCTTTCATTGGGTATGCATTTGTGAGGCGTCTATGTGCAATTTTCACACAATTTAATCAATTTGGGCTGAATATTTCCGTTTTCTCCGCTTTTATTTTTATTGATAATATCTTTATGGTTAAAGAGATTTATTCAGAGCATTGAATCTTTAACAGGCGCTTCCCTTTTCGGACCAGGGGCAACCGGGTCATCCAGTTTTCGGATTTTTATATTGAAAACGGCAAACAGGATCGTCATTAATGGGCTGATTAAATTAAAGAAACAATACGGGAGATACGAAAGAGTTGCAACACCCAGCACTTTTGCCTGAGTGGCACCACAGGTATTCCAGGGGATGAGAACCGACGTCATGGTACCTGAATCTTCGAGTGTACGGCTCAGTACTTCCGGTTTTAATCCTTTTCGGGCAAAGGAGGCTTTAAACATTCTTCCGGGAACCACTATCGAAATATACTGATCGGAAGCAGTGGTGTTGAAGAAAATGCACGAAAGAACCGTTGAGGCTACCAATGCCCCATTTGATTTCGCCCGTTCAACAATGGGACGTGTGATTCTTTCGAGCAAACCACCGGCTTCCATTACTCCGCCAAAGATCATGGCAGCCAGGATGAGCCAGACCGTAGGCAACATACCTCTCATTCCCGATGTGCTTAACAGTTCGTTCACAGCCGGATGGGAGGTGTGTAGCGAAACGTCTCCAAACATAGCCTGCATCACGCCCCGGTAGGCTACACTCAGGTAGCTGCCTTCACCGACAAGAGTGCGCAAAACATCGGGTTGAAATAGCACGGCAAAAACACCACCCAGTAAGGTCCCAATCATTAGGGAGGGGAGTGGGGGTACTTTCAGCATAATAATGGTAAACAGAAACACGGGCACCAAAAAGAGAAGAGGGCTGGTTGAAAAAGTTGCGGACAGGGCATCCTGAACGGTGGATATATCGATGGCTTTGGCCTGAAATTCATACGTAAAGCCCAGAACAAGAAAAAGAATCAAGGTGAGCCCCATCGAAGGGATGGTTGTATGGGTCATGTACCGGATGTGGGTGAAAAGATCCGTTCCGGCCATTGCGGGAGCAAGGTTGGTGGTATCGGAGAGGGGCGACATTTTATCGCCGAAATAGGCGCCCGAAATAATCGCGCCTGCAGTGATGGCTTCCGGAAAACCCAATGCATTTCCAATTCCGAGAAGTGCCACTCCAATGGTGGCAACAGTCGACCAGGAACTGCCTGTAACAACCGAAACAATGGATGAGACCACTACGGCTGTAAAGAGAAACAGCTTGGGGCTGATAATGTCCAGCCCATAATAGATCATAACCGGTACAACCCCGCTGATGAGCCAGGTGCCTGCCAGCGAACCGATCAGCAACAAAATCAGCATGGAGGGCATGGCTGAACCTATTGTTTTGATGATCCGGTGGTTGATGGCTTCCCAACCGAAACCAAGACGGTAGGCAATCACAATCCCAAACGAGGCCGCCAGAAGCAGGGATATTTGATTGGGACCTTCGAGGACATCGTCAAAAAGAAATACATTTGATGTGAGCAGAACAATCAGAAAAAGGATGGGTAGCAGGGCTTCGAACAGACCGGGTTTTTTAATCATGGATTTTTTTTTCTAAAAATGAGGAAAACAATCCGATTATTCAAACCCTGTTGTTGAAAAGAATCATCTGTTTTGTTGATTTTTGAAAAAGGGAAGTTTAAATTTGAAAAGGGTAAGTGAACAGCTTAAAAGCTTGTATGCGTAAAACACTGACGTTTATCTTTTTTTGTTATTTTTTAACGTTACCGGGGATTTCGCAACAAAACAGCGGGTCCTTTTATGTGACCGGAAAAATAAAAGTCGATCAGGGAGTGGTGGACGGAACGGTTATTGCCCTGTACCGAAACAATGCCTTGTTGAAAAACATCGATGTGAACCGTACCGGAAGCTTTCGGATTGCTGTTGATTTGAACCATACCTACCGCTTTGTTTTTAACAATCCCTTCTACTATTCAAAAACCATCGAGATCGATACCCACGTACCCTCCGAAGCACGGGCCAGCGATGCCGTCTTTCCTCCCTATCAACTTTCCCTGATGCTTTACCGGAAAGTTCCCGGGGTAAACGAAACCCAACAGGAAATTGGGCGCATTTCGTACAACCCGAAAATCGACCAGTTCGATGCCGAATTGATTCGACAGGAAACCGACTTTAAAAAACTCATCGATGAAGCGTTAAGTGAAATTAAAGAAAAAAGCCGGCTATACGAAACGCAGACAGCCAAAGCCAAAAAGCAAAAATACGCGCAACATATTGCCGATGCCGATCACTTTTTCCGCACAGGAAAGTATTCGGAGGCTATGAATGAATACCGACAAGCCGTGCTCTCGCAACCTTCTGAATTATATCCCCGGAACAAAGTCGATGAGGCATACCGGATTTTAATCGCCGAACAACTTCATCACTCGTTTGGCCCTCCCGGTGAAGATAATTTTTTGAAGTACCTGAATTATGGCGATGCCCAGTTTGCCCAACGGGAATATTCCCATGCCCGGGTTGCTTACAGCCTGGCTCTGAAATTTCGTCCCGATGATGAAAATGTGAAACGTAAATTGGCCGAAAGCGAGGTCGAAACGGCAAAACTGCAGGATCTTGCCCTTGCCGAAGTTCGTCACCGGGACGAGGTATATGCCTTACGGACACAACGCTACCGTGAATTAATTGCAAAAGGGGATCAGAAATTTCGCGCCGAAGTTATAGCAGCCGCACGGGATTTTTATGCCCAGGCGGCAACACAAATCGACGAGAACAGTTATGCCCTGCTGATGCTTCAAAAAATTGGCGACATTCTTTCGAACGACGAAATGGCGCTTAAACTGGCCCGGGAACGCGACGAAGCCCAGAAAAAGCGCCTCATAGAGGCACGAAACAGGGCTTACGACGATGCCATTCACGAAGCCGATGCCCGCTTTCACCAGGGCGATTTTCAGCAGGCGCTCGAAAATTATGAGCTGGCACTGACCATCAAGAGTTTCGAACTGTATCCCCGGCAGCAAATCAATGCCATCAACGATATCCGGGCAAAAATGCAGATCAGCGGAGAAGAATACAGGCGCCTGCTCCGCGAAGGAGAAGACCTGATGGCCCGTTTTGAATATGGAACGGCCCGAAATTCTTTTGTGAAGGCGCACGCATTGATACCCAATGAACAGTATGCTTTGGAAAAGATAGCCGCGATTGACAATATTCTTGCCCAACAAAACGAACAAAACAAAATCGATACACAGTATCGGCAGGAAATTGAATCAGCCGATCGCTTGTATGCCGAAAAAAAATACAACGAAGCCATCGCAGGATATCAAAAGGCCCTGAAATGGAAACCCGACGAATCGTATCCCTTCGATCAGATTCAACGAATCAGAGGAATCCTGTCCCGGGAAAGTGACGAACAAAAACGCATCCAGCAACGTCAGTCGGATTACGATCAGATGGTTCGAAAAGCCGATGAAGCGTTTGATCAGCAATCGT
>DAIMEA010000203.1:0-7283 GCA_036725585.1 Prolixibacteraceae bacterium
ACGGGATCCATTGCCTCGGTCGACGCCGCCTCGATGAAAAAGGGAGTCATTTCCTCGTCGGAACAACTGTTGCAGGGCAAAATTGCCGGACTAACGGTCATCCAAGGATCGGGCGACCCGGCCAGCGGCGCTTCGCTGCGTTTGCGGGGCGGCACATCACTCTCGGCCAGCAACGGCCCGCTCATAGTGGTGGATGGTATTCCCGGTGTTGATTTCAACACCGTCCATCCTTCTGAAATCGAATCGATCGACATTCTGAAAGACGCTTCGGCCGCTGCCATTTACGGTTCGCGGGGCGCCAACGGGGTAATCATCGTCACCACCAACCGGGCCAACAAAGGGAAAATTACCCAATACCAGGGCTATGTGGCTTTTGGTACGGTAGCCCGACATCTCGACCTGCTCTCGGCCGATCAGTGGCGCGCTTATGTGCGCGAAAACGAAGTGAAATCGGCTGTCGATTACGGCGGATACACCGACTGGCAAAAAGAGCTGGAACAAACAGCCATCACGCACTCCCATGTAATTACCTTCAGCAACGGGAACGAACAAAGCGGATTCCGCGCTTCGGTAAACTACCTCGACAACCAGGGCGTGATTCAACGGACGAGTCTCGAACGCCTGGGCGCCAGCCTCACCGCTTTCCAGTACGGAATGAACAACAAGCTGAAACTCGAAGCCGGTCTCAACACCAACTTCGATGAATATACGCCGCTCGACACCCGGATCTTTGCCCGGATGTACAACCTAAACCCCACCATCCCGGTAACGAACCCCGACGGAAGTTACACCGACATTGGCGGAACATTCAACGAAAACCCGGTCGAGATCAACAATAACCGCTTTGCCCTAAACACCCGGCACCGTTTACTGGGTTATGGCAAGGCCGAACTCGAAATTCTGAAAGGTTTGAAAGCCATTGCCAACGTTTCGTACGAATACAATTCACACCAATCGAGGTTGTACAAACCCACCTATGCCAAAATGGAGGGAGTCTCCGACAAGGGCTATGGGCAAAAAGCGCTGGGCGATTACACCACCCTGCAACTCGAGACCTACCTCACCTACGAAACCACCCTGAAGGACGATCACCGGCTTAACCTGCTGGGGGGGTATTCCTATCTCGACAACACCTACGAAGGCTTCGGGGCCGAACGCCGGGGCTTCGACACCGACCTTTTTCTGTACAACAACCTGGCGGCCGGTCAGGATTATCGCTCCACCGACCTGTATTCCTACAAAGGACAAGCCCGGCTGATATCGTTCTATGCACGTGCGAATTACAGCTTTAAAGGGCGATATATGCTTACCGCTACTTTACGGCGCGACGGATCGTCTCGTTTCGGGGCCAACAACAAGTGGGGACTTTTCCCCTCGGCATCGCTGGCCTGGCGCATTTCCGACGAGCCCTTCCTGGAAGGCGCCCGCAACTGGCTCGACAACCTGAAACTGCGTGCCGGATTTGGGATTACCGGAAATCAGGACGGAATTGGCGAATACCGCTCCCTGTCGATTCTGGGGGCCGGTGGCGATCGTTACTACGATGCAGCTTCCGACAGCTGGAAACAGTCGTACGGCCCCGTACAGAATCCCAATCCCGATCTGAAATGGGAATCGACATCGCAAATCAACCTCGGTCTCGATTTTTCCTTACTGGGATGGTTGAACGGAACCCTTGAACTCTACCAGAAAAAAACCAGCGACCTGCTCTACACCTATACCGTTCCCCAGCCCCCCTACCTGGTGGGAACGATGCTTGCCAATGTAGGCGACCTCAGCAACCAGGGGATTGAGCTGACTCTGAACGCCAACCTACTGAACACGAGCGAATGGCGCTGGGATATCGATCTAAACCTGGCGCACAACCAACAGGTTATCGAGCGCCTGTCGAACGACACCTACGAAACCGACGTGGTGTATACCGGCCCGTTGCACTCCATCCGGGGTATGTCGAACCAGTATGCCCAGGTAATCCGCGAAAGCTATGCTGTAGGAACCTTTTGGGGACCTTTGTGCACGGGTATCGACTCGACCGGGAAGTATATTCTGGCCAACGAAGGCGAAGCGCAGGATCTGGGGAATGTTCAGCCCAAACTCAGCTATGGTTTAGCTACCAGCCTTTCGTACAAAAACTTCGATCTGTCGGTAGCTGCCTATGGCATGCTCGGGCAGAAGGTGCTCAACGTTACCGCCATGTCAATGGCCGATCCAACCCGCCTGCCGTCGCAGAACGTGACCGACGCTTTTGCCGAAAACCCGATCACCAGCAAACCTACGTACTCGAGCTACTGGATCGAAGATGCCTCGTTTCTTCGCCTGCAAAGCTTGTCGCTCGGGTACAGCCTGTCGTTCCCTGAAATCGGGATCGAAAAGCTGAGGATCTATGTCACCGGCGAAAACCTGCTACTTCTGACCAACTATACCGGTGTCGACCCCGAAGTGAGCATCGACGGGCTGAACACTCCGGGCATGGATTTTCTGAGCGCGTATCCACGGCCGATGACACTGTCGTTGGGTGTGCATATTTCCTTTTAACGTAAAGCATCGATCATCATGAAGATAAATAATAGTGTTGCAACCGGATTGATCGCACTCGCCCTGGCGGCCTGTACCGATCTGAGTGAAAACCTGTACGACCGGGTACAGTCGGCCGACTACGGAAAAACCCCGGCCGAAATTGAAACGATCGTTGGAAGGGCCTATGCGGCTTTGCGCGGCTTTAACGATGGGGTAACCATCTCCTACCCGGCCAACGAATATGTCCTCTTCCTCAAAGAGACCACCTCCGACGAAGCCTGCATCCCAACCCGCGGAACCGATTGGTACGACGGGGGTCGCTACCAGGAAGCACAGACCCACACCTGGACTCCGGAGAACCCCATGCTGCTGAGCGCCTGGCGTTATTACTATGAAACCATTGGACGGATCAATGCCGTAATCTATCAGGTCGATCAGTCGGAACTGACGCCGGATGAAAAAGATGTTGTCAATGCCGAACTTCGCGGATTGAGGGCCTATCTCTACTACGAATTGCTCGACATGTTCGGGAACGTGCCCATTGTTACCAGCTTTGAAGAACTGGAATTGCCCACGAATTCCACCAGAGCACAGGTATACGAATTTGTGGAAACCGAACTGCTCGAAATCATGGATCTCCTGCCTTCGGGCATCCTCTACGGACGGTTTACCCAAAACGTGGCGAACACCCTGCTGGCCCGGCTGTATCTAAACTCCGAAGTGTACATTGGGGAAGCCCGCTGGCAGGAATGCATCAACGCCTGCGATAAAGTAAACGGCTATGTGCTCGAAAACAATTTCTTCACCAGTTTCCTAACCGACAATCAGGTATCGCGCGAAATCATTTTTGCCATCCCGTACGATCACACCGAAGGAACCACGGGCAACTATTTTGCCTCGTTAACCTTCCACTACAACCAGCGGAATGCCTTTTCGGCTACCGGTAATTACACCGACTGTGTGAACGGGATTTGCTGCCAGCCGGGTGTTTACGGGATGTATGAAGAAAACGATATCCGTCGGAATGGATACCTGATCGGCGATCAGATCGATCGGGCCACAGGAAATGTGATTATCATGCCGGCTACCGGGAACCCGCTCACGTACACCGATGAAATTGCCGATTATTTTCACGCTCTGCAAAACGAAGGGGTGCGGATCAAAAAATACGAAGTACAGGAGGGCGAAGTTTGGGAACGCGACCACGATTTTGTGGTGATGCGCTATTCCGAAATCCTGCTCATGAAAGCCGAATGCTATATCCGGATGGGATCGCCTGCACTTGCCCGCCCGCTTGTTGCCCAGGTGCGGGAGCGTGCCGGTGTCGACACTCCTGCGGAAGTTGACCTCGAATTCCTCGACGATGAACTTCTGCGTGAATTTGCCTTTGAAGGACATCGCCGTACCGACAACATCCGGATGGGCGATTTCTTCAAACCCTGGTGGAACAAGGGGGCTACCGAAGCCTTCCGCGGCATCTTCCCGATCCCGGCAAGAGCCCTGGAACTAAACAGCAAACTGGCACAGAATCCAAATTATTGATATCGATCATCGTAAATTTAGGTTAATGCTTCAAACAGCATGGTTCAAATGTACGGGTTTCGTGTGGTTCATCACGGCTTTGGCCGTGTTTGGATCCTGTGAAAAGGGAGAAGAGGAAAAGCCCGAAGTGTTTCAACTCGTCCGTTATGATGCGGTGGCTGTTTCGAAAACAAACAGCACGCAAACCTGGGCGCATTTCATGCCCTGGTTTGTTACGCCCGAATCGTCGGAAAATGGCGCCTGGGGAATTCACTGGACCATGAACACACGGAATCCGGAAAACAGGGATGAAAACGGGAAGCGTGAAATCGCTTCCCACTTCTATCCCTTAACCGGGCCTTATGCATCGAACGACCCCGACGTACTGGCCTATCAGCTTTTATTGATGAAGTACAGCGGAATAGACGGGGTGCTGATCGACTGGTATGGTTCAAGCGATTGGAACGATTACAAAATCAACCGAATCAATGCCGAAGCACTGATTGAAGCCCTGAATGAAACGGGGCTGAAATTTGCCATCGTATACGAAGACCGGACCATTCCGGAAGTGCTGAAAAAGGACGCTTCCATCGACCGGGTCGAAGCGGGTATCGCCGATATGAACTATCTCGAAACGAATTATTTCAGCCGGGAAAGTTACATCCACATCGACGGGCGGCCCCTGTTGCTGGTTTTTGGTCCGATAGAATTCCGGCAAGCCTCCGATTGGGAGGAATTGTTTGCCCCGCTCAGCCCCGAACCCCTGCTGCTGGTCCTCAACGGAAAATCAAACGAAACCCGCCCGGTTTCTTCCGGAGAATACATCTGGGTCGACCAGGGTTCTCTGGATGTAAAATACGGAAATAAGAACCAACACGACGTATTTATTGGAGGCGCCTATCCCGGCTTTCTCGATTATTACAAAGAAGGGGGCTGGGGCGAGGGTTACTTTACCATCGACCACCAACTGGGGAAAACCTTTGGGGAAACACTTCTGAAAGCCAAAAATGCAGGCGTCGACTACCTGCAGCTCATTACCTGGAACGATTACGGCGAAGGGACCATGATAGAGCCCACCGATGAATTCGGCTTCACCTTTCTTGAAGCAGTGCAGGATTTTTCCGGCGTTCCCTATTCCAAGACTGAGCTGGAACGGATTTTTGAATGGTACCAAATGAAGGTTAAAAGCCCGTCGGAAAAGCAAAAATATTTCGAACAGGTTTTTTATTACCTGGTTTCGCTTCAGGAGGAAAAAGCGTTTTATTTGCTCGATAGCCTGAATGCACTACACTAAAAAAAGGAATGATGAATGTGTATAAAAGAATTTTGCAGTGGAATTTGTCCCTCCCGGTTTTGATGGTCCTGGTGTTTCTGCTGGCCTGCAAGAAAGACATCCCCGACGATAACGGAAACGGGAACAATCCGCCGAAAGAGGAGGAAATTGTCCCCTTCGACAAAGTGCCCGACACCGGTGAAATCGTGATGTATGAGGTGAACATGCAAGCCTTCGGTCCCGATGGAACCTTTACCAATGTGTTGCAGCGACTCGATTCGATCAGGAATCTCGGTGTGAACGTACTCTGGCTGATGCCGGTATTCCCCGAGGGAGAAGAAAAGGGGGTTGGTTCTCCCTATTGTGTCCGCGATTATTTCGATGTGAATCCCGACCACGGCACCCCCGACGAACTGAAAAAATTCGTTCAGGAGGTACACAAGCGGGAAATGGCCGTCATCCTCGACTGGGTGGCCAACCACACCTCCTGGGACAACGAATGGATTTTGAACGAAAGCTGGTATGTGCACGATGCTAACGGGAACATAATCCCGCCGCCGGGTACCAACTGGCAGGACGTAGCCGAGCTGAATTACGACAACCCCGAAATGCGCAGCGAGATGATCCGGGCCATGAAGCACTGGGTTACCACTTTCAACATCGATGGTTTCCGCTGCGATGCCGTCGACTTTGTACCCTTCGATTTTTGGAAGGAAGCCCTCGATGAGCTGAAGGCGCTGCCCGGACGTAAACTAATCCTGCTGGCCGAAAGCGGAAAAAAGGAAAGCTTCGAAGCCGGTTTCCAGATGAACTACAGCTGGGATTTCCAATCGAAACTGACCGATGTGTTCCGCAACGGCACTACGGCAGCCGGTATCATCAACACCCACAACACAGAAACGGCCAATCTGCCCGAAGGAGCCTGGAAACTTCGATACATCACCAACCACGATATCTGCGCCTGGGAAGATGCGCCCCCGGTCCAATACGGATCGGCAGAAGGATCGGTCGCTGCCTTCGTGATCAACGCCTTCCTGGGGGGCGTTCCCCTGATGTATACCGGCCAGGAAATTGCTCATCCGTCCCCTATTTCCTTTTTCGATCGCAACCCCATCGACTGGAGCAAAGGGGCGAATATATACGGGCAATATAAAAGCATCATGCAGGTGCGAAACGAATACAGAAATCTTTTGTCGGGCTCGCTGAAAACGTACACCCAAAAGGATGCCGTTCTTTTCCGGCGCCTATCGGGCGCCGACGAATTGCTGCTTGTGGTCAATGTTCGAAACAAAAACGTTGCGTTAACCCTGCCCGACGAGCTACACGGAACAAACTGGACCAACACCCTTTCGGGCGAAAAGCTTTTGCTCCCGACCGAATGGACGCTCCAGGCCTATCAGTATTGCATTCTTAAAAACGAATTTTAAAACCAAACATCATGACCCGTAGCCTACGTTTCACCATCCTCATCCTTTTTTCCGCACTTCTGACCGTCTCCTGTACCAACAGAAATACAGGGCATAGCGTGTCATCGCCCGACGGGTTGAACAAACTCACGTTCCATGTTGATCAGGGCATCCCGGTTTATGCATTCGAGCGGAAAGGCGAATCCATCTTTCTGCCGTCCAAACTCGGTTTTGTTATGAAGGATGGAACACGTCTGGGCGAGAAAATGAAAATCGACGACATCGTACGCTCCTCGTTCAACGAAACATGGGAACAACCCTGGGGCGAAAAACGGCTGATTGAAAACCGCTACGAGGAAATGAAGGTTCACCTGTCATCAGGGAATGGAGATCCCTTATTTCTGAATCTCTTTTTCCGGGTGTACAACGACGGTTTTGCGTTCCGCTACGAAATACCGGAACAGGCTGCGTTCGATTCGCTGATCATTGCGGATGAACTTAGCCAGTTTGCCCTGGCCACCATCGACAGCGCCTGGTGGATCCCTGCTTACAAGGGCGTATACTAC
>DAIMEA010000204.1:0-7280 GCA_036725585.1 Prolixibacteraceae bacterium
TAAAAACTTAACAGAACGTCATTGTAAGGGAAGCGAAGCGACGAGGAATCCCTTGGAACAAAGTATCTCTCTCTCCGCTATGCTCCGTTCGAGATGACACAGAAGCCGAAGGTATTCCGAACAAGGTGTCATTCCGACGACGAAGGAGGAGGAATCCCTGCGATTACGAACAGATCTCTCTCCTCTGCGCTCCGTTCGAGATGACACGCTGGTCGAAATCGGTCATTGGCACGACGAAGGAGGAGTATGCTATAGAACGAATTGTGATAAAACAAAGCTATAACTAATTTTTTAGTTTTCAAACTAATTATTTAGTTATTATCAAAAAAAAAGAAAGATGTGTACCTTCGTGCGGAAAAACAATGAAGCATGAAGCAATTTTTCTTACTGATCCTGATGGGTTTTCTGTTGTATACGGCCTGCGAAGAGGCGGAACCGACCGATACAGAATATCCAACCTTTCTCGATGAGATCGACAGTGTTGCGTTATCTGCCATCCTCGACGAACTGACTGTCAGTCCTTTTTCCGCGTGCACCTCGGTCGACACGTTTGGTTTTTGCTTCATAACAAACAAAGCAAAAGGTTGCAACGAAGAGGTACGTCTCGATTCAAACCTCAGTCGGGCAGAGATCGAAAACCTCTTTTTTGACGCATTGACCAATTACAGTTTCCTGCTCTCGGTTGATGATCCGGCGAAAATTCGCATCGAATCGGTACGAACCCTGAAAGGAGAAGAATATGACTCTTTTTTTAGCCTTTTTCCCGATTCCGTACAGCCCTTCTGGATCATCACCTCCAATCTGCAAACCTACCACGATTTGCCGGTGAGGGGCACTGCCCTGAAGATGATGGTTTCGGGCGATCAGGTATCGGCGATAGAAGGAAGGCGTTTCCGGGAGATCTTCCTCCCGGCCGAAGATGTATATACAGAGGAGCTTGCAAAAGAATCGCTCATCGGCAGGGAATTTTCGCACAAGCGCAGTTTCATAAAGCCGCATGCCGGAACCTATTGGTACGATGTACAAAAAATGATTGTTCCCCTTACCCGCTCCGGCCGGATTGAACTCAGGGTATGCTGGATTCTTTTCCCCGAAACCTGGGAAATTGTGGTCGACACCCAAACGGGGGAAGTCCTTTCGGCCGTTGATGTTTCCGCCCTTTAATAAACAATCAGAAAAGCATCGGCATCGTCGAGGGTGTTGAATTTTTCCCGAAACGCATGCAGCGAAGTGAGGTCGATCGTTACCCGGCTGATTCCTTCCTTTTTACCCGAACGATGAACAACCGTGCCCTTCGGTCCGATTACCCGGGAACCGCCTTTATAGTCCAGTCCCAGTTCGTCTTGCCCAATGCGGTTGACACCTACTACATAACATTGATTTTCGATAGCCCGTGCTTTCAGCAGGGTTTTCCAAACCTTCTGACGGGATGCCGGCCAGTTGGCCACGTTGATCATCAAATCGTACTGCAGGTTATTCCGGCTCCAAACCGGAAAGCGCAAATCGTAACAGATTTGCGGAAAGATCTTCCAGCCTTTGTATGCAATCACAGGCCGCTGATCGCCCCGGGTGAGCTTCTCCCCTTCCCCTTCCATGCGAAAGAGGTGGCGTTTGTCGTATGTGGCCAGGGTTCCATCGGGGAAAGCCCATACCCACCGGTTGTATATGCTGCCTGCGTCCCTGATGAAGAGACTTCCGCAAAGAGCGGTTTGCAACGATGTAGCCTGTTCTTTCATCCACTCTATGGTTTCCCCATCCATCTGCTCGGCCACTTTTTCAACGTTTGGTGTAAAACCGGTGGTAAATACTTCGGGAAGAATAAGCAGGTCGAAGGCTTCGTCGTGTAAGCCGGGCAGCTTGTTGATCCACGAGCGGTTTTTTCCGGGATTTTCCCAGGTAATATCGAATTGAAGCAATCCGAGTACCAGTTCCTCTCTTTTTTCTTTATTCATGGCATGATGATTTCGTGTTTTATTTCTGTTGCATGAGCATAACGCATGAGTCCCTGAACGGCAAATTCCATCGCACCGGGAAGCAGACAGGAGGTTCCAAAATCGAAAAATACCCATAAAACGTTATTTGTTTCGACCTGTATGCCCGTTCGGACCGAATCGCTGGTCGGGCTTCCGAAGACCCCGATTCCGTCGCGCAAAACCGGAAGCGATGAAATGTTTAATAAGCCCCGGCCCAGTGCATCGTATACGTCGTCAGCTTTCCCTATAGACAGGGAAACATTCCCTTCGATCTTATCGGCATCGTAACCCCCGATCGAGAAACCCGTTTTCAGGGAAACAAAATTGATCAGGTCGACCACATTATTGAGCCGGTAAAGCGCCTCTCCTTTGAGTACCCGACGGGTAAGGGCTTCGGCCGACAGGCGATAGCGTGCCGGGTCTTTCCCCAGCGCCCGGTAGGCTTTCCGGGCTGAATGGATGGCCGGTATTGAGCTGATCTGATCCATTTGGTATTCGGAACGAAGGCGCTGTCCCAGTTCGTCAATTTCGACCCACATCGCCCCGACGGGGGGTCCTGCTTCGACCCGGCAAGCGATGCATCCCAGTTGGATGTGCGGCCACTTCGATAAAAATTCCGGAGAAACGAACAGATTCATTTTAATCAATCGGTGCGGTTAAGCGTCGAAGTAATTTAAATTCCTCCGATGAAGTATACGGACTCAAAGCCGTTAACACCGACTGATGAAAGGTGTTGATCCATTCGATTTCCGAGGATTCGAGCAGGTTCCGGTCTATCAACCGGGTATCGATCGGGTATCGGGTCAGGGTTTCAAAGCGCAAAAAATCCCCAAACTCGTTGGAGATATCTTCCACGCAAAGCATCATATTTTCGGTGCGTACACCATATTCACCGGTACGATAAATGCCGGGCTCGTTCGAGAGGATATTGCCCGGACAGATGGTCTGGTCGTTCCGGTCGAGGCGGATGCTCATGGGGCCTTCGTGCACGTTCAGAAAGGCCCCTACCCCATGACCGGTTCCGTGCCCGTAGGTTATTCCGTTTTCCCACATGGCTTTTCGGGCAAGTACGTCGAGATGACAGCCGAGGGTTCCCCTGGGAAAGCGGATTTTCGACAGGGCAATCATGCCTTTCAACGCCAGGGTAAAGTCGGTTTTCAACTGGGGCGACACAGGCCCCAAAGCAAGGGTTCGGGTAATGTCGGTCGTACCGAATTCGTACTGCCCTCCCGAATCGAACAAAAGCGCTCCTTCCTTTTTCAATGCATAGGCAATATCGCGTTGCATGCGCAGATGAACGATGGCGCCATGGTCTTTGTACCCGACAATGGGAGGGAAACTTTCGCCCCGGAAACCGTGCCGTTTGGAACGAAATTCGGCTAGTTTGAGCGACACATCGTACTCCGTAATGGGCTCTTTCCCTAATGTTGCTTCCAGCCAGAGCTGAAAGTCGAGCAAGGCCAGTCCATCCATCACCTGGGCCTTTTTCATACCCCGGATTTCGCTGTCGTTTTTCCTCGATTTGAGCAGGGCAGAAATCGATAGTCCAAATACCACCTTGTTGCATTTTTCCAGGGCGTCGTACACACGGAAGTTCGACCGGTCGGGATCGAGCAAAATGGTTTCTCCCGAAATTTTTTCAAGCGAAGGATAAAAATCGGAATACGGTTTGATTTCGACACCATCGGTTTTGAGTTCCTCCCGAAGTTGGGGATCCATTTTTTGGGGGTCGACAAACAATTGGGCCCGGTTCTTTCCGATCAGACCAAAACCCATCACTACGGGATTGTAGGCTATATCGTTCCCGCGGATGTTGAACGTCCAGCATAAATCGTCGAGGGCGCTTACGACAGTAAAGCCGGCGCCCGTTTTTTCCACTTCGTGGCTGATGCGCGAAATTTTTTCCCTTCGATCCCAACCCGCCCACTCGATGGGATAGTCAAAAGCTTTCGCAACAGGAAAGCCGGGACGGTCGGTCCAGATGCGATCGAGCAGGTCCGTATCGACCTGCAGGCTTATTCCTGCTTGTATAAAAGCCTCCCGAAAGCGAAGCACTTCGGCTGTAGCATAACACGTCCCGTCGAAACCGACCCGATCGCCCTGTTTCAGCCGTTCGGAAACCCAAATTTCTACGGGGATGGTTTCGGGCAGGCGTGCTTTCAGCATTTCGATACCGGTATCGGCCAGTTCGTTTTCGGCTTGGAGGTAATATCGGGAATCGGTCCAAAGTACGGCTTCGTTATGGGTTATCGCCAGCCAGCCATACGATCCGCTGAAGTTGGCGATGAACTTGCGCGTTAACCACCGGTCGGGGGCATCTTCGCTCAAATGCGGATCGGCACCGTTGATCAACCAGGCAGACAGCCCTTCTGCTTTCATTTCCGAACGCAAAAGTTCGAGTTTCGATTTAATGTTTTTGTTCATGGAACCATTCGTTAAAAAAGTGTTTCACCGATTGAAAGGCCAGATCGTTCGGGTTGACGTCGGAGGGTTGCCAAAATTCGAAGCCGGCCACATCGTCGCGCGCCTGAAGAGCCGAAAAATCCGAAACGCTGCATTCGAAGAAAACATCCAGCGTGAAAACAACGGTTCCGGAAAAAGGATAGCGATTGGGCGATGTTTTCAGAAAACGGAGCGCCACCACGTCGAGGTTCAGTTCTTCTTTGATTTCCCGTATCATTGCCGTTTCGGCATTTTCCCCGGGATCGACAAAACCACCGGGAAGATCCAGTTTCCCGATATGCGGTTCGATACCACGGCGGGTAAGCAACAAACGACCGGCACCATCATAAATCAGTCCGGCAACAGCAGCGGCGGAATTCATAAAAAGCACAAAACCACAGGAGGGGCACATCAGGTTAAAACGCTGATCGTCGAAACGAGCACTATGCCCGCAGCGGGGGCAGAAACGATAGTGGTTTCCCGGGTGTTCCGGATGGGTTCGAATCATGGAAAATGGATATTCACATTTATAGCCCCTAAATTATAGATAATTCTTCTCGTTCCAAATTCGCGTAAAAACGCTTGGCCCTGAAAAGGAAACAATGCATACTCCGATGAAAATAAAGCCGGGAAATGCGATGCGAACAGCGTATGTTCCCAGAACCGGGGCTGTGGGAACAAAAATGCACGGCATTTTCCCGTCGGCCTCAGCCGAATTTTTCTTAAATTAGGCGCACACGAATGCCGATACACCATGATCGACCTAGATTCCATTTCGCTTTCATCGATCTACGAAAAGAGGAAAAACGACCGGGACATTTTTCAGGAACTGATGCCCGTAAAGGTAAAAGAGATCCTGTTGATTGCCACGAAATACGATGCCTACTCCATCGTACGCGAAGGTCAGTTTTCCGATAAAATATTTGGGGAATACCTGCAGCTCAACCTTTATTCTGCACCCCGTTTTACCAGCGTGAACAACCTGAATGAGGCCATCAGCGCTCTTGAGAACCGTCACTTCGACATGGTGATCATTATGGCTGGCGTCGACAGGAAGGCTCCACTCGAAATTGCCGCCCGCGTTAATGAGTTGAAACCGCGTTTGTCCATTCTCTTGCTGGTGAACAACAATTTCGACCTGGCCTACTTTTTCCGGGCAGCCGAAACGCTTCCGTATATCGACCGGGTTTTTGTATGGAACGGGAATACGACCATTTTCCTGGCCATGATCAAGTACCTGGAAGACAAAAAAAATGTAGCCCGCGACATAAAAGTGGGCAATGTACGGGTCATCCTTCTGGTGGAGGACTCGGTGAAATACTACTCCCGGTACCTGCCCCTGCTCTATACCAATATAATGCTCCAAACCCAGGACCTGGTTTCCGACGACTCGTCGGACGAGTTGCACATGATCCTGAAGATGCGGGCCCGGCCAAAAATCCTGTTGGTGAGCAACTACGAAGAAGCCATAGAATTGGTTAACCGTTACAAGGAGAACCTTCTGTGCGTGATCAGCGATGTAAAATTTTCGCGCGACGGAAACGAAGACAGCGACTCGGGCATTGCGTTGATGAAATATGTTAAAGAAAACCTCGAATTCCCCATCCCTTTACTGCTTCAGTCGCACGACCCGGCCAACGAAGAGCGGGCACGGGAAGTGAGCGCCGATTTCATCAACAAAAATTCCGACAGTTTATCGAAGGATATCCGGGGCTTCATTCATCGCCGGCTGGGTTTTGGCAATTTTGATTTTCTGCTGCCCGATGGCCGCAAAGTGGCCGAAGCGCATTCGCTCCACGAGTTTCAGGAACTGATGAAAAAAATCCCGATCGAATCGATCATTTATCATGGACGTGAAAATGCTTTTTCGACCTGGCTTATGGCGCGGGGGGAAATCAACATGGCCGAAATGTTGAAAGTACGCCAAGTGGATGAATTTGAGCAAAAACAAGATCTCCGTAATTTCCTGCTGAATGTATTCAACGAAGTAAAAATTCAGCAACGGCGAGGCCGGATCATCAACTTCGATTCCACCCTCGTTTCGGGTAACCGATACATTATCCGTATCAGCAAGGGTTCGCTTGGGGGCAAAGGACGTGGACTGGCCTTTATTTCCAACTTCATCGAAAACATCGAATTCAAAAAGATCATACCCAACATCAACATCCGGATTCCGGCAACAGCCATTATCGGGGCCCTCGAATTCGATTCGTTTATCGAGACAAACGATCTGTACAACCCCATTATCATCGGGCACCGTTACGAAAACATCAACGAACTTTTCCTGAAGGCACGGTTGAGCGAATCACTCGGCGAGCGGCTTTTCCAGTATCTGGTAAGCATGCGGACACCCCTCGCCGTGCGATCGTCGGGCTTGTTCGAAGATTCGCTGTTGCAACCATTTGCCGGCGTATATAATACCTACCTGCTGCCCAACAACCACCCCGACATCAATGTGCGGCTCAGCCAACTGATGCAAGCCATCAAACTGGTGTATGCCTCCCTGTTCGCCCATTCGGCCCGATCGTACCTCAACGCGGTCAATTATAAAATTGAAGAGGAAAAAATGGCCGTCATCATCCAGGAAGTGGTGGGGCACACCTACAACAACAAGCACTACCCCCACATCAGCGGAGTAGCCCAATCGTACAATTATTACCCCGTATCGTACATGCAACCCGCCGATGGTTTTTCGGTAGCCGGGATCGGACTGGGGATGTATGTGATGGGTGGGGAAAAATCGTTCCGTTTTTGTCCCAAATACCCGTCGATCAATCCCAGTTCCATACGGGATCAGATGCGGGATACCCAGAGCGAGTTCTATGCCATCGATATGACCCGGCCTGATTTCGATTTATTGCACAA
>DAIMEA010000205.1:0-7256 GCA_036725585.1 Prolixibacteraceae bacterium
AAAAAGATAGTCTTTGGCAGGGATCGACAATTTAAGCTCAACTTCCTTATTGTTTGCCGTTTCGGGCTTCACCACTTTGAGTATTACTTCTGCACTCAGGATCCCGTCGAAATAGGTATCCAGCTTATTCACTTTCTTTTGGATGAAATCAACCAGTTTCTGGTCGGCATTAAAGTGAACGTCGTTAATTTTAATGTTCATAACAGTTCCTCCATTTTAATCCCTGGGATGGGCTTGTTTGTAAATCTCCTTTAATTTCTCAAACGTAGTATGCGTATAGATCTGAGTAGCCGATAGGTTGGAATGACCCAAAAGTTCTTTTACAGCATTCAGATCAGCGCCATGATTCAGCAAATGGGTGGCAAAACTATGGCGCAGTACATGAGGGCTCTTTTTTGCAACGGTTGTAACCATTGCCAGATAATGATGAACCACTCGGTAAATCATTTTATCATAAATTTGTTTTCCCCCAGAAGTTAGGAAAAGAAATTCATTATTCCCACTGATTTCTTCGCGCTTTTTTAAATAATCTTTAAGAACGGGTTCGATGCTCCGGGGGTAGGGAACAATTCGCTCCTTGTTTCTCTTTCCCAAAACCCTGATAACATGCTCGTGAAAATTTACCTGGGCCATTTTTAAGTTTTTCAGTTCGGCTAAACGGATCCCTGTTCCATACAATAAAGAAATAATGCACAAATTTCGGGCTCCTTCAAAATCATCAGCAAAAAAACCCAGATCGAGAAGATTGTTCATTTTTTCTTCCTGAACAAAGGTGGGCAGCTTCTTTCCCATTTTGGGCGGATTGACCAATTGGGCAGGATTCGTTTCGATGTATTCGTTGCGCAACAAAAAGCGGTAAAACGACTTTAGGGTGGCTAGCTTACGACTCGCTGTCCGCGACTGGGAACCTTCTTTCATCAAGGCGGCAACATACGAACGAATTTGTTTGCTTGTACCCTTTTTAACATCAAATTCCCCGACCCTTTCATTCATGTACTGAATAAACTGATCGAGGTCCTTTTTGTACGCAACTATCGTGTGGGCCGAATAGCGCTTTTCGAACTGAAGGTAGTGAATAAACTCTTCCTGAAGTGTCATAGAAAAGGGCTTTTAATAAAAACAGAACAAAACGAATTAGGTTCTGATTCCCCCTTCCTTAATCTTCTTCGCGCTGGAGTTTCTGGATGTAAATGGCTTTTTTTACTTCTGCCCTGCGGGTGACCGATGGTTTTTCAAATGCCTGCCGTTCACGTAACTCTTTGATAACACCTGTTTTTTCAAATTTCCGTTTAAAACGTTTCAGGGCTCTTTCTACATTTTCGCCTTCTTTTACAGGAATAATGATCATACTTCTTTATTAATAAGTGTGTTTTTCATTAAAATGGAGCGCAAATTTAGTAATCATTCATGGATAATCAAATTTCTCAACCAAAATTTTATTTTGCCTTGGCGGGAAACGAAAATAATGCCGGAAGCAGTTCTTCTTTTTGGTTTCTTTATCCGTTATTTTTCTATCGAAACAGACAAATAGGGCGCCAGTTTTTCATAGGTTTCAACGCTGAGCACCGAATCGGACAACAATGGGGAAAGCGTTATAAAATTCCCGTTTTGCGTCCGGTACCGGATAATTCGTTTTGCATTTTCCCAACCGCAATACGGATGACGGGCCAGCTCCTCCTTTTCGGCAAAATTAAGATCGATTTTCCGGACAAGCATTGTGTCGAAGAATAATCGATTCTGGTTCTCTTCAACAACTTCGACAGGCAGGTTATATACTTCCTTCATTTGTTCTATCCCGATAAAGCCCCCCAGGAGATCCCGGTATCGGCAAATCCGTTGCGCATATACCGGCCCGATGCCTTTAAGTTGAGTCCACTCCGATGTATCGGCGCGGTTCACATCGAGAATTAAAGATACTTTATGCCTTTCGCCTGTTTCCGGAATACGAATAAACGAAACAATGCGCTGGAAAAAAGGAGTGTCTAAACCATAAATACACAACAGGTCGGATGGCTCTTCAAATCGCCCTCCCCTTTCCCGGTAACGGATCAGGTTTTTGGATGCCGATACAGAAAGCCCAAGCGAAAGGAGTTCCTCGTAGCCGGCCACATTGGGATCAAACTCGTGCAGGGAAATATTCCCCTGCCGGGTATTGCCGGAAGGAGCCGTCGTTCTCGGCAAATACCTTCCCGGAGTTGTTTTGCCTTTCTCCATCACCTCGAGCTCAGTCCTCTCCGGCTCTTCCCGAATAGGATTCTTCGTTTGTTGGCTAAGGGTATCGGAAAAGAGTTGATCGACTAAGTCCACAAATTCCTTTTCGGAACAGGACGGATCGGGGCCAAAAAGTTTGGGAACAAAAAAACGAAATATCGTCAGGAAAACGATCAAAACGATCAGGATCAGGGCGGCCCTTCGTTCGGGCCGGGTCATGTCGAAAAAAGAAAAGGTTGGCCGGTTCATCGTTGCGGGGTTTTTTGTGCAAGTTACAAAAATACCCCGACTTGCCGAATTCCCAAAAACATGATCTTCGAAAAAGCATTAAAACTTCAGAATCCCCAATCCATTGAGAAAAACAGCTGCAATGGCCAGGGGCGCCAGAAAACGGATAATAAACCGGTATACGCCCAAATATCGCACACGGTATTTCCCTTCGGATGAAAGTTCTGCTTTTAACTTAGTGCCGCCAAAGAGCCAGGCCACAAACAAAACAATGAAAAATCCGCCAAGAGGCAGAAGAATCGTGGATGAAGTATATTCGAGGAGGGAGAACAAACTGTTTTTCCCAATCGAAATCTGGGGCATCTTGTACAACGAAAGACTGCATAGAATGCCCAAAACCGCGATTCCGGCCGATGCCAAAAGGGTAGCTTTTTTCCGGGACATTTTCAATTCTTCGGAAAAATAAGCAACCACCACTTCAAGGATGGAAATGGTTGAGGTTAGGGCAGCAATGGCCAAAAGGAAGAAGAAAAGCAGACTAAAGAAATAGCCTCCACCCATTTGGGCAAATATATTGGGCAGGGTTAAAAAGACCAGGTTCGGTCCCGAATCGGGACTGATCCCAAAAGAAAAGACGGCCGGGAAAATGGCAATTCCTGCCAGAACGGCTATGAGCGTATCGGAAAAAACCACCGAAGCGGCCGAGCTTCCCAGATTATCGCTTCTTTTCATGTAAGATCCATAGGTAATCAGGGTTCCCATACCTATGCTCAGGGAAAAAAAGGCCTGCCCGAGGGCAATCAAAATAGCAGAAGGTCCAATCTTTGAAAAATCAGGATGGAACAAAAACCGAACCCCTTCAAACGAACCCGGTAAGGTAAGCGAACGAATGCAAAGGACGAGGATAATGATCAAAAGAAGCGGCATCAGAATTTTGGTATATTTTTCAATACCCTTTTCTACACCCGATAAAACCACGCCGGCCGAAATAACAATGAAAAGAACCGTCCAAAAAAGAGGCCGCCAGTTGTTTTGCTGAAAACCATCGAAAAGGGCTGAAATTTCAGCGGGCGTTTTTCCCTGAAATTGGTTGGCGATCGATTTAACGAGGTACTCGAGGGTCCACCCGGCTACTACACTGTAAAAAGCATTGATCATAAAAGCGGCAGCGATACCCATGATCCCCACCAAAAACCACTTGCTTCGGGGTTTAAGCACACGGAACGCGCCAAAAGGATTTCGCTGGGTCGATCGCCCTATAGCCAACTCGGAAATCATGACCGGCAGTCCGATCACCACAACAAACAACAGGTAAATCAACAGGAAAGCCCCGCCCCCGTTTTCGCCAGTAATATATGGGAAGCGCCAGATGTTTCCTAACCCGACGGCCGAACCGGCTGTTGCAGCAATGAAACCGAACTTACTTCCAAAAGAATCGCGGATGCCTGCTTTTGTGTCTTTTGCCATGCGATTTTTTAATTATCAGGACAAAAATAACAAAGTTCGGTATATCGGAAAAAGCTGCTTCCATTTTATTTTTTCGCCACAGCATAACCCTGCGTGCCAACAGGGCCGGAACGTGTTAAGGTTACTTTAAACGCTCCATGCCCGTCGAACAAAAGGATGTTTTTCAGCGGAATTATCCGTATAATTGTTCCCTGAAAAAATTGTAGGATCGGCATCGAATGCATACTTTTGCCCTGTGCCTGGTGCCCTGATTCGTTATGTAATAGAAATTTATCAACAAATAAACTCATAAAAATGGCAATTAGTTATAAAGAACTCGGTTTGGTGAACACCAAAGAACTGTTTCGGAAGGCTGTCGATGGAGGCTACGCACTCCCTGCCTATAATTTCAACAACCTCGAACAACTTCAGGCAATTCTGCAGGCCTGTG
Organism: Prolixibacteraceae bacterium; assembly: GCA_036725585.1. Taxonomy (GTDB): domain Bacteria; phylum Bacteroidota; class Bacteroidia; order Bacteroidales; family Prolixibacteraceae; genus DAIMEA01. The sequence continues at coordinate 4,337 of DAIMEA010000205.1, forward strand.
TTGAAACCAAATCACCCGTGATTCTGCAGGTTTCATCCGGAGCACGCAAATATGCCAATGCAACCCTTTTGCGCAATATGGCCCGGGGCGCTGTCGAATATGTAAAGGAATTAGGTTGTGAAATACCCATTGTACTGCACCTCGACCATGGCGACACCTTTGAATTATGCAAAGACTGTATCGATAATGGTTTTTCTTCGGTTATGATCGACGGATCGCACCATTCTTACGAAGACAACATCGCCCTAACCCGCAAGGTTGTGGAATATGCACATGCACACGGTGTGTCGGTTGAGGGTGAATTAGGCGTTCTTGCAGGCATTGAAGACGAAGTGTCGGCCGAACACCATACTTATACCGAACCCGACGAGGTGATCGACTTTGTGTCGAGAACCGGTGTCGATTCGCTGGCCATTTCGATCGGAACCTCACACGGGGCGAATAAATTTACCCCGGAACAATGCACGCGCGACGAAAACGGCATTTTAATCCCGCCCCCCTTGCGCTTCGACATCCTCGAGGAAATTGAGAAGAAAATCCCCGGATTTCCCATTGTTCTTCATGGTTCATCATCGGTTCCGCAGGAATACGTAAACTCCATCAATAAATTTGGCGGAAACCTGAAGGATTCCATTGGGATTCCCGAAGAACAGTTGCGCAGGGCTGCCAAGTCGGCTGTTTGCAAAATCAACATCGACTCGGATGGTCGACTGGCTATGACCGCAGCCATTCGCGAAGTAATGGCCAATAAACCCGGGGAATTTGACCCCAGGAAATATCTGGGCCCTGCCCGCGACGAACTGAAAAAACTGTACATGCACAAAAACATTAACGTGTTGGGCTCTGCCGGGAAAGCATAATTTTACAGCTTCACCCACCATCATAAAACCGTTCTTTCTGCGCTTCATCGCATACAGAAAGAACGGTTTTTTTCTATCCAAAAACCTCAAAACGGGTATCCAATAGCAAAATTCAACGAAAAATCGGTAGATGCATACGAACGGTTTCCGGGAATCCATCGCTGCCCTACAGCCTGGGACGGATCCCTCAGTTTCACGCCCAAATCGGTACGAATAATGAAATAATTGGTTACCAAACGAAGCCCAAAACCCGTCCCCACAGCAAACTCATCATAAAAGCGATCGAAACGGAAAACGGCGCCCTCCCGGTTATCGCTTTCGTTTATTGCCCATATATTCCCGGCATCAAGAAACAAAGCTCCCTCAAACATCCAAAAAAGCCGGAACCGGTATTCAATGTTTGCTTCAAGTTTGATATCGGCCGATTGGTTGGGGTATTCACCCGGTCCGGCAGCATAATTCCCGGGGCCCAGGGTTCGCACCTGCCAGGCCCGGATTCCGTTCGCCCCACCCGAGAAGTATCGCTTCTCGAAGGGCATTACATGGAAATTCCCGTATGGGAAAGCCAAGCCGAAAAAGGCCCGGGAAGCAATCGCATTAAACCGGTCGAAACGATAGCCGTATCGGTAATCGAAATCGCTCTTTGCGTACTGGGCAAAACGTGTGCCCATTAAACGGTAATAGGGCGTATCGCCCGGATTCTCCGGCGTTACCAATCCATTTCCCAAAGCCACACTGGCCAGATACAAAGCATTTCCGGCTAACTCAAGGTTCATGCGGAAGTAATGGTAGTCGGGTCTCTTTTTATAATCCTGGTTATTGAACGTGAAGGTATAATTCGACGAGGAAATAACGTGATCGGTATAACTGCTTTTGATGAATAGATCCTGAATAGAGTTGATGAACGTGGAATCGAAGCGAAAAATCCGTACCGCATTTAAATCAAGAAGGTTAATAGTATGGGTCAGCATAGGATCCGACTTCCACTGGTATCCAAACGTAGCATTGACAATGGTCCGGGTGTAATCGGGGCGCTCCTGGTAATTGTATGCCATCGAAAAACGGGTAAACGGCATCGAATAGAGATTCAGTTTGTGTTTATCGATGGGAAACCAGAAACCCGGGACTGTTAATTTCGCTTCGCCACCCAACTCGAGCATATTAAATTCAATACTCTGATCTTCAATAATCCTGACTTGTCTTTCGGTTGCCCCCCGGAAGGTGAGTGTAAATATTTCGGCTCCCCGGAGCAGGTTTTTATGCTGGTAATTAATATTGGCAGCAATGCCAAGATTTCCGGATGTGTTCGTCCCTTCCACATCAATCGAATAACTTTGCCGAACCAGCATCGGGAGAAAAATTTTCCCCGACAAGAGCCCGGTTGTCGAATCGGCCGATTCGGTTTCGTGGTATTGAATGTTCACGTAACGAAATTGCCGCAACGAATACAAATTGTTGAACATGCGTTCTTCGGCCTGTTTGCTGTAAGCTTGTCCGGGCGCTCGCTCAATGGTTTTCAGCAATATTTTATCGCGAACAGGGAGAATATTCCCGTTCGACAAAAAGGTGTAATCCCCTTTTCGAAGGGTGTCCGTCATTTCCGGAATTTCAATAAGAGAACTCATTTTGTCCTGCTGAAAAACATGAAAGCCATAATCGCGAATAAAATATTTTTTATGGGAAGCCTCCATTGATGAATTTTGTGCCTTCCGGGCTTTTTCGATAATCATTTCGACGCTGGCGCCCATTTTTTGGAGGCTTGTATCGATCCGGTAATGAATGTAATCTTCAACAAAACGATAATAACCCATATTCTGAAAATATCGGGCAATTCTCGTTCGTTCTTTGTCGAGAACATCCACATCGAGTAAATCGCCTTGCCGGATTAGTGATTCCTGCATCACGTTTTCCATCTCCCGTTCCAGGACAACATCACGAATGGTATAGCGTACCGAATGGATTTTGTAGGGATTTCCGGCTTTCACCTGAAAAACGACATGGGCCTTTTTCTTTTTAAAAGCAACGCTGTCACGAACTTCTGCCTGATAATAACCTTTGTT
>DAIMEA010000206.1:0-7253 GCA_036725585.1 Prolixibacteraceae bacterium
GAAATTTGTACCGTTCATTGTTGAGGGTTTCAGGTGAATGATTTTCCGAAAGTTATCAATCAGGAAAAGGAAAAACAAATCAATTGTGTGAACGGTAGAAAAATCTTCGTGAGCAGTCATTTTTTTTGAGTGAAGTGTTTTCATGGGAACGTTCGGATCGGTTTTTAAAAATAGAATCATTCGAAACAAGCCAATTACAATAAAATTTCACGGGACATTTTAACCGTTTATTCCCGCAACGTGGAAAAGGTTACCATTGGAAAATATGTTCTATAGCAGGTTTGCCCGCTTTGGGTTGGTAATCCTTTAACCTGACAGGTTTCCAAAACCTGTCAGGTTTATGGACCATATTCGTTCAACAATTTTTCATTTTTTGTTACCAAAGAGGGATTTCACCCGTTGGTGAAATCCCTCTTTGGTCTTCGTTCGGAAAAGTTTTGGAACCTTTACCCCGACAGCACCGATCCATCATCGGGGTCCGAACCCTGCCGGGGGTATAAGTCTCTTTGCGTCTCTGCGTCTTTGCGGTTCAAAATTCTCAGCGTCTCTGCGTCTTTGCGGTTCAAAATTCTCTGCGTCTACCGAATTTCCACCTGCACTTCGGTGATACAATTTTCGGGATTGTCGAAATCGCAGTTCTGATAGATTTCCCGGCTCGTTCCCGTGGGGAAGATCGATTTACGGGTCATTTCGCCCATCAGGCGCTGGTAGGTGTTTCCGAGGTTCGACCAGGCGCCTTTGTGGATCTCCGAAATGCATGAGAATTCGGGAAGCACTTCGAAGCGGAATTTCCCGGGATCGCCTTTCTTTTCTTTCACCGGGAGGCAGATGTCGAGGCGGAAGCGGGTGTCGGGCTGGCCATCGGAACCCACGTACTGCCAGATTTGCGCTCCGGTAATTTCCAGTCCCAGTTCTTCGGCCACCATCATCAGTTCATTGGGCACATTCCCGATGTCCTGGGTTAATGTTGCCAGCGAAGCGGTAAGAGAGGCCATAAGCACGTTTTGTTTTTCTACATTCTTTTTTTCCATTGCATGTGCATTTTGTGTGGTTAATACTCCGGTTAATAAGATACTTGTGTACATCAATCGCATAATTTTTTTCATGATGAAGGGTTTTAAAGTGAATCTTCACCACAAAGAAAAATCGGGCGGGTGACAACCTTATGTCAGCAGGCTATAAAAAAGATGAAAAAAAATTTGGATCCGGGTTGCTGATTTTATACGATACTGACTCCCTGTTCTTTCAGTAGGGATACCGACATATCCCTCAGTTTGTATTTCTGTATTTTCCCGCTGGCCGTCATGGGAAAGTCGTTAACAAAGAAGATGTATTTCGGGATTTTGAAGCGGGCAATTTTCCCCCGGCAGAATTCCCGCACATCTTCATCGCTAAGATTTGTGTGATCGCGGAGAATAATGAATGCGCCCACGGCTTCACCGTATTTCGGGCTGGGAACCCCCACTACCTGCACGTCGCGGATGGCGGGCATCTGGTAGAGAAATTCCTCAATTTCGCGGGGGTAAATGTTTTCCCCTCCCCGTATGATCATATCCTTCAACCGCCCCGTGATTTTGAAGTTTCCATCGGGTAATTTCACGCCCAGGTCGCCCGAATGGAGCCACCCGTCGGCATCGATAACCGAAGCGGTAGCCTCGGGTTTATTGTAGTAGCCTTTCATGACGTTATAGCCGCGGCAGCACATTTCGCCGTGAACGCCCACGGGAAGTTCCCGTCCGGTTTCCGGGTCGGCCACTTTTACCTCGATGCCCGGGAGCTCGCGCCCCACGGTTCCTACTTTTACTTCGAGCGAATCGTCGGTCCGGGTTTGGGTCATCACGGGCGATCCTTCGGTGAGTCCATACGCAATGGTAACCTCCGACATGTGCATTTTTTCGATTACCTCGCGCATGGTTTCGATGGGGCAGGGTGAACCGGCCATGATGCCCGTACGCAACGAACGTAAATCGAACATTCCAAACATGGGGTGGTGCAGCTCGGCAATGAACATGGTAGGGACGCCGTACAGGGCTGTACACTTTTCCTTTTCAACCGAAGCCAGAACCAGTAAGGGATCGAAGGTCTCGATCATCACCACGGTAGCCCCGTGGGTGAGGATGGCCATCATGCCCAGGACCAAGCCAAAACAGTGAAAGAGGGGAGGGGGAAGACAAACCCGCTCCCGGGCTGTGAACTTCTGGCATTCCCCAATCCAGAAACCGTTGTTCAATATGTTGACATGAGTGAGCATGACCCCTTTCGGAAAGCCGGTTGTGCCCGAAGTGTATTGCATGTTCACCACATCGTGTGGGAGAACCCGGCTTTTGGCTACTTCGAGGATCCGGTCGTCGATGTGTTCCCCCAGCAGAAACAGTTCGGGCGTGTTGTACATGCCCTTGTGCTTTTCCTGGCCGATGAAAACAACCTGTTTCAGGAAGGGGAATTTTTTGCTTTTCAGGAATCCGCGCTGTTGTTCTTTTAATTCAGGCACGAGTTCATACAACATCGACAGGTAATCGCTGTCGCGCCAACTGTCGATCAGGCAGAGGGTGGTGAGGTCCGAGTCGGCCATCAGGTATTCCAACTCGTGAAGTTTGTAGCTGGTATTGACCGTAACCAGAACGGCCCCGATTTTGGCTGTGGCAAAGGTGAAGGTAAGCCAGTCGGGGACATTGCTTGCCCAAATTCCCACATGGTCGCCCTTTTTTATGCCGAGGTAGAGCAGACCTTTTGCCAACCGGTCGACCCGCTGGTTGAATTCCCTGTATGAGAAGCGGAGACCCCGGTCGGCATAAACCACGAAATCTATATCGGGCGTTTCGGCAGCCCATTTCTCGACATAGCTGCCCAGTGTTTTTTCAATCAGTTCCATCGGTCGTGGCTTAAGGTAAGTCAGAAGGGTGTGTACACAACGGCCAGAATTTTAGCCGGTTTTTGCTCGTATGCATGAACGTTGTGTTCGACAATCGAGTCGTAATAAATGCTGTCGCCGACTTGTAAGACATAGGTTTCTTTTCCATAGTTTATTTCAACGCTTCCCTCAAGTACATAGATAAACTCTTCTCCTTCGTGCACCGAAAGCAGGTTTTCGCTTTTTTCGCTGGCCTGGATGCTGACGATGAAAGGTTCCATGTGCCGGCCTGCCTTGTCGCTGGCCAGGGAGAAAAAGTCCATGTGGGAGCGTGCTTTTGTATTCCGGTTCGAAAAACTGGCCCCTTTCAGCTCATCTCCTTTGCGGGTAAGCACAGGACCCAATTGTTCGTGATCGTCGAGAAAGGTTCCCAGCCGTACGCTCAGGGCGCGGGCTATTTTGATCAGGGGTGCCAGCGATGGCACAATTGTGTTGTTCTCGATCTGAAGAATCAACGATGGATCGAGATTGCTCCGCGTTGCCAGTTCTTCGCTTGAAAGGTTCTTTTGCTGGCGGATTTGGGAAATTTTTTCGCCAAGGTTTTTTTTGCCGGGCATGGTTTGTATGATTAAGGTTTGCCGGCAAAAATATCAAAGCTTTTTGAAAAAAGGAAAGACCTTCGAAATCCTGCACGGATATTTTATTCAAAGAAACTGTCCAATCATTTTTTTTATTGTTCGGTTTCCTCTATTTTAGGAACCTCATTTTTTTAATACAGAAATGCTAACTGCTTACATTACTTTATCATGAAAACAAAAGTGACAAATTTTATTTCCCGTTTCTGGTTTAAGATCAGTTTTATTGTTTTGGGAATCGCTTCCCTTACCTGGTTCCTGATCCGGGTAATCCCGAAGCCCAGCCGGGCACAGTACCCCTGTATGAAAGCTGCTTTCCCGATCGCATCTTCCTTTGTTTCCTATATATTGGGGATCAGTGTTTTCGCCTTATTGATCAAAAAGGCAAAACAGCGTTTTATGCAATCGAAATACCTGATCGCTGCCGGTTTTCTGTTGACGGGTCTTCTGGCCGGTGTATGGGGCTTGCTGCACACCGATTCCAAGTCCTTTGCGGGTGTTCAACTGTCGGGACCCCAGCCGGTTAATCAGCCCATTGGCGAGGGTAAAGGTATTTTCCCCGGACGGGTTGTGTGGGTACACGATACCGATGCCACCAACGAAAACTGTTCCAATTCGAACAATAACTATTGGTACATGTCGAAAAACACCAACCAGACGGTGGTGAACAATATGCTTGCCGCATCGGTGCAGCAACTTACGGGCACGACCTCGAATGCCGATGCCTGGGACAAAATTATCCGCTACTACAATCAAACGCATAACCGGGGTGATAAAGGATATACAGCCGGCGAAAAAATTGTGATCAAGATTAACCTGAACGGGCAAAACGGGGGCTGGCCCCAGGATAAAAACATCAACACATCGCCCCAGATTTGCATGGCGGTTCTCGACCACCTGGTCAACGTGGTTGGTGTAGCCCAATCGGATATTAGTATCGGGGATCCGAACATCAACATGAACGATGATATGTTTGAAATGCTCGATGCCCAGTTTCCGAATGTAACCTATTGGGGCACTCGCTCGGGGCGGTCGCAGGTACACAAATCAGCCCAGCCTGTTTTGATATCAAGCGACGGGGTGAATTCCGATTACCTGCCCCAGGAATATCTCGATGCCGCTTACATGATCAATATACCGGTTTTTAAGAAACACCACCGCGCGGGTATTTCCATTTGTTCGAAAAACCACTTTGGCTCGATAACTCCCTTTACCAGCGGTGCCTGGCACTGGCATTATTCTCTTCCCTGTCCTGAAGCTACCGGTGAAGATGCCAATGGTTTGTACGGTTCGTATCGTTGTTTTGTCGATATCATGGGACATAAGGACCTGGGCGGGAAAACCATCCTGTATTTGGTCGATGGCCTTTGGGGATCAATCAATTGGGGACATCCGCCTGTAAAATGGGCAATGACACCCTTCAATAAGGACTACCCGAATTCTCTTTTTGTTTCCCTCGATCCGGTTGCCATCGAGTCGGTTTGCTACGATTTTCTGTACGAGGAATTTGATGAAAACCATCCGACCGAAGGCGTTTTTGTGGGCGACGATAAAGGACCCTTCCCCCATTTCGAAGGAACCGACGATTTTCTTCACCAGTCGGCCGATCCGTCTAACTGGCCGGCAACCATCCAGTACGATCCCGAAAACGACGGAACCGTCCTGGCATCGATGGGGACCCACGAACACTGGAACAACGCAACCGAGAAAAAATATACCCGCAACCTTTCACCCGACGGTAAGGGAATTGAGCTCTTTCGGGCGAATTCCTTATCGGTAGAAAAAAATATACGGAAACAAGCACCTGTTGCAAGTTCGGCTTATCCGAACCCGGCACGGGATTACACCAACATCCATTTCACGCTTGTTTCCCCAGCCACCGTCAGTTTGACGATAAGCAACCTGAAAGGGCAAGTAGTGTATTCGGCCAGTATGGGGAAACTGGAACCCGGAGAACATCTTCACAACTGGAACATTGCGGAAACAGGGGGAAACGTTTCATCCGGTATCTATACCTATGCCCTGAGAATGGAAAGCAGGGAGGGCTCTTTTTGGGTGAGCAACAAACTGTCGGTTGTGAAGTAGAACAACGTTTCTTTTGAAACGATTCAGGATAGCAGGCTGGCCCTTTCCCCGAGTCAGAAAGTTTTGCCGGCCCATGCCTGTTGGGGGTGAGGAAAGTAAATGGTGATTCGATGACACCGTTTCCTATTGTTGTGTTTGGTGAATAGAATGACGAAGTGTTGAAGAAACAAAACCTTATATGAACTATTCCGTTTTTGATCTGCTCAAGCTGATCGGTTCGCTGGCATTTTTCCTCTATGGGATGAAGCTGATGAGCGAATCGCTGCAAAAAGTAGCGGGCGACAAAATGCGAAACATCCTCGAAGCCATGACGTCCAACCGTTTTCGGGGTGTACTGACAGGAATTCTGATAACGGCTATCATCCAGTCATCGTCGGCTACTACGGTTATGGTGGTCAGTTTTGTCAATGCCGGCCTGTTAACCCTGGTCCAGTCCATTGGGGTGATCATGGGCGCCAATATTGGCACAACCGTAACCGCCTGGTTGATTTCTCTCCTGGGCTTCAAGATCGATATCAGCGCTTTTGCCCTACCGCTCATCGGATTAAGCCTGCCCCTGATTTTCTCGAAAATTGCCAAACGGCGTTCATTGGGTGAGATGGTTGTCGGGTTTTCCATGCTTTTTCTCGGACTGGCCTACCTCAATGCTTCGGTTCCCGACATCAACAGCAACCCGGAAATCTTTTCCTTCTTTAGCCGTTATTCCACCTATGGTTTCTGGTCGGTTCTTTTCTTTCTGGCTGCCGGTACCATCATCACGCTGATGATCCAGTCGTCGAGTGCCGCTATGGCGCTCACCCTGGTTATGTGCTACAACGGATGGATCGGTTTTGATATGGCTGTAGCCATGGTTCTGGGGCAAAACATCGGAACGACCATAACGGCCAACCTGGCTGCCCTGGTGGCCAATACTACAGCCAAGCAGGCAGCTTTGGCCCATTTGCTGTTCAATGTGTTTGGGGTCATCCTGGCTCTTCTTTTCTTTTATCCCTTTGAACACCTGGTTTTTTCGATTATGAATATTCTGGGCATCGAACAACCCGTTGCTGCCGAAAGCGCTTTGGCAGCAAGTCCCGTTGTGAATGCGACCATGCCGATAGCCCTGTCGATATATCATACTCTGTTTAATTTCGTCAATACGCTGATATTGATTTGGTTTGTTCCCTTTATTGCAAAAGCAGTCCGGACTATAATCCGGTCGAAGGACGATGACGATGTGGTCTTTAAGCTCAGTTATATCAATACCGGACTCCTGAATTTTGATGAACTTTCGACCCTCCAGGCACGGAAGGAAGTCGATGTATTCATGCAACGCACCAAACGGATGTTTCAGATGACCCGTGAATTGCTGGAGGAATCGAACGCCCGGAAATTTGAGAAACAATTATCGCGGATTGAAAAGTATGAAGAGATAGCCGACCGGATGGATGAAGAGATCGTGATCTTTCTGACCCAGATCACCCGCAGCGATGTTAGCAAAGCAACGGCCGAACAAGCCAGCGCCATGATTAAGCTGGTGAGCCGGATCGAGAGCATCAGCGATTCGTGCTACCTGATTGGCCAGTTGATCCGTCAGTCGAGAAATATAAAAATTCCCTTTACCCAGGAAATGCTTGTCAATCTGGATAAAATGTTTGATTTGGTTAATGTGGTGATGCAAAAACTGGAAATTGCCCTTCAGG
>DAIMEA010000207.1:0-7139 GCA_036725585.1 Prolixibacteraceae bacterium
GAAAAGGTATGCACATCGGCAGCATCGGGGTCAACAGCGCTCAGGGTTGCTACCAGGCCGTTAAAGTTCTCATCCACCGAAGTTGCCGAAAGAACAATATCGGTAGGGACTTCGTTACCACCGATAATGTTTACGGTAATGTTTTCCGATTTCAACGTAATATCTGTTACAACCGTATTGGTAACCTCGAATCGGTATACCCCGGCATGGGCCGCTCCAGCCGATGGCACATTGTACACCGGGCTGTTTCCTGAATAGACCTCCACATCGTTGCAAAACCATTTATAGCGGTTGTTGTTGCCTCCAAGATTATAAAGTGATAATAAACCAGCATTCAATGCTAATGACTCACCTTTGTTAATACTGAGCTCATAGATTGATAAAGGGAACAACTTATTGGTCAAAAATGACTTGGATGGTAAACTTTGAATTTGGGTTAAAACAGGCTCAACTCCTTCGAAGGTATAAAAATTTTTACCTAATAATAAAGTTTTTAACGCTGGAACAAAGATTTCAGGGGGTATAATCCCTGTTAAAAAGTTTCCTTGCAGTTCAATAGAAGACAATCTCGTAGAATTTCCATACGATGCCGGGATGAAACCTGAAAAATTGTTTTGGCTTAAATTTATGTATTTTAAATTGGTACAAAATTCAAATGTTGGTAGATTTCCTGTAAGTTGATTATTGGATAGATCAATAGAATATAAATTAGTATTCGTAGTAATTGCAGGCATGTTGCCTGATAAATTATTTCGCGATAAATTGAAATCATACAAATCAGGAAGTAAATCAAAGTCGAGGTCAATTTCTCCATAAAAACCATTTTGAGGGGAATCTAGAATTTCCAGATGTGCCCAATTTGATATAATTTCAGATGGGAAAGGACAATTGAAAACATTAACACCAATATAAACATATTTAATATCAGTCAGGTTGCTCATTGTTGCTGGCAATTCTCCAGATAACCTGTTCTGATAAAGGTTAAACCCGGTTAAATTAATTAAATTGCCAAATTCAGCAGGAATTGAGCCCGATAGATTATTGTTATAAAACGACAACCAGTTCAACCAAGTCAAACTTCCAATTTCTGAAGGTATGCCCCCATCAAGGTTGTTTGCTGTTAAGGACATTTCAGTTATATGGCCACCTGTAATAGTACTGATGCCGAACCACGCGGTAGTCACATCATCTTTCGTAGCTGTGGTGTTGATGTTCTCCCAGCCTGTACGGTTGTTCCAGCTATCTCCGCCGGTTGAGTTGTATAGGGCTTTCAGCGCCTGGAACTCCTGTTCCGAGACCTGGGCTTTTGTGGCCAGCGAAAGGGCCAGCAGCAAGGTGCAAAAGGTAAAGATTCGTTTCATGATCGGTTCTTTTTCGATTTATTGATTTTTACTAATTTGATTTTCATCGGGTGACCGGCATATTGCTCATACAGGTAAAGCGTATCGCCGGCGCCGGCTTCGGTTTTGAAAAGCCAGTCGGAAAAGGTGGAGCGTACGGCCAGTTTATCATCAATCCATACATATCTGTATTCGGCCTTGTTAGCGCTTATTCCTGCCGTTAACTTATTTCCGGCAAAGCACAATTCCATGCCGGGCGCAAAAAGGTTGTTGGCCGGTTCGCTTTCCAGCACCGTCCAGGTTGCCGGAAGGCTTACCGCTTGTGGTTCGCAGGCAGTAAAAAGCAGAAGGGTAAAAAGCAGGACAAAGATTCTCGACATAGCCTTTTTTTCTTCCAAAGGTAGATTACCGGGAAAGGGGCTGCCGGGAAAGGGTGGCGGGAGGAAGGATTCTCGTGGTGAACGGTTTTTTGCGGAGGGTGAGAGGTGAAATGAGAGAATGAGAGAATGAGAGAATGAGAGAATGAGAGAATGAGAGAATGAGAGGGTGAGAAAAGGTCAGAAGTCAACAGCAAACACTTCGCCTTTAGCGAAGTAAAAAATATATAAAACCACATAGTAACAATAGTTCACATAGCAATCGAATCATAGAATCGATTCGATAAAAAACTATTGTGGCCTATGTGTCTATTGTGGTTTCTTAAGAGTCAGGAGTCAATAGTAATAATTTATAAGCAGTCCCAAATGACCAGAGACAAATAACAAATGACTAGTGACAAGAAACTACACTTTCCGGATCGAATTCAGAAAGCCTTTCCGGAAGTTCCGGGCTACCGGGGCGCTGTGGCCTTTGAGCACGGCAGTTTGTTCGCGCTCGTTGAAGGAGTCGAGGTGGTCGAGGTTGATGTAGTAGGCCCGGTGCACCTGGATGAACCGGGAGGGCAGTTGCCGGGCAAATTCCTTTAACGTTGTGCGGCAGGCTATTTCCCGTTTTTCGAGCACCAGCGATATGCAGTTTTCCCCATCGGCCTTAACCAGGATAATTTCAGCGATGTTTACACGGACAAGCTTATCGCCGATTTTTGCATAGACGGTTTCGGCCGTTGATGAAACGGGTGACGTTTTTGCTTCTTCTGCCCGGGACGAAAGAGCCAGTTGCACGGCTGCTTTCAGGTTTACCGGATCGACCGGTTTGCGCAGGTAGCCGGCAGGATGGGTAGCCACGGCCTGCTGAATGATCTCGTCCTGCGTAAACGATGTGGTAAAAATGTGGGGGATGCCCAGTTCACCGTGAACCTTTTTTGCCAGGGTTATGCCATTGTTCCAACCCGGCAGGGCAATATCGACCAGCAACACGTCGGGCATGGCTTTTTTGATCAGGTCGAAAGCATCGTCGGCATCGTTGCATTCGCCCGCTAATTCGAGCCCGGCCTCTTCGATGGCAATTTTTATGGCCTCGAGGTGGATCAGTTCGTCTTCAACGACAAAAACCCGCATAGAATTTTTCAGTATTTAATAGTTCATTATTCTTTATCAACAACGTATCCAATAGGTTTTCTGGGCTTATTTGCTTTCTGGTGCAAAGCATCTAATTTGTCCAATAAAAATCTGAATGACTGGTTTAGCTTGGCATCGAGTTTCATAATCTCCCTTCTTAAATCTTCATTTTCTTTTAACAATGATCTGTAATGAGCAAAAGCGCGCATAATTTCAATATTGATTTTAATGGCCTTTTCAGAGTGTAAAACCGAAGAAAGCATGGCAACTCCTTGTTCAGTGAAAGCCAACGGATAAACAGAAGAATGTTTTAAGTTTACCAACCGGTCACAATTTGTGACCAGTTCATCCTTCTCATTTTTGTTTAGTTGAAACATGAAATCTTCAGGAAACCGATCACTATTACGTTTAACTTGTTGCTTTAATGCCTTTGTCGGAACTCCGTATAACATAGCCAAATCAGCATCAATCATTACCTTGAAGCATCTGAATTGAAAAATCAAGGTTTCGTATTGGGGTTTAATCAAGTTTGACATTTTTCTTTGTTTTCAATAAAACTTTTTTTTGATCTATTATAATGCTCCACGGCGCTTGATCCTCGATGCCCGATGCTCGATGTTTTGATACTCGATGCTCGATTCGATATCCAGAATCAAGAATCAAGTATCAAGTATCAAGTATCCTTCCTATATATCTTCAATAGGAAATGAAACAACAAACGTTGTCCCTTTCCCTCCCGATTTTCCATCGGGATCGCTTTCAACGGCAATGTTGCCCCCGTTTTTTTCCACATGTTCTTTTACCATGACCATTCCCAGGCCGGTTCCTTTTTCCCCTGCTGTGCCCTTACGGATGTTTTCATTGTGGTTTCCAAACAGCGTATCGACCATCCCCTTATCCATTCCACATCCGGTATCGCTCACCGAAAGGAGCAGCTCCTGCCCTCTTTTTTCAGAACGAATACGAATCGTTCCTTTCTCCGTGAATTTGTTGGCATTGCCCAACAGGTTGCGCAAAACGAGCGAAAGGCTTTCCCGGTCGCAATACAGCATTTGGCCTGGTTCTATATCCAACGTGATGGTATTTTCCTTTTTCGCGGCATCGGCCTGAAGTAAGGCTGCTGCTTTTTCGGCTTCTTCCCGAATGTTCAGAAGCTCTTTTCGGGGTATCAGGCCTTTCATTTGAATTACCGACCATTGCAGGAGGTTTTCGAGCATGGCCGAAAGGTTGCCGGCGTTGGCGCTGATATCGGCAGCTATGGGCAGCAGCTTTTCGGGTTGCCCCTTATTTAAATGATGGGCAATAACTTTCGCGCTGCTTTGGTAAGCGGCAGTAGCATTGCGCAAGTCGTGCGAAATAATGGCAAAAAGCCGGTTCAGGGTTTTGTTCAGCCGGTCGAGTTCCGCGTTTTGCTTTTCCACCTGTTTCTTTTGTTTGCGGAGCAATGTGAGCAGATAGTACAACGAGAGGGAAACCATTAAGAGAAATGCAATTCCAATAAAGGCAAAGTTTCGCTGTCGTTTCTTAAAAGCCACCTCTTTTTGTGTCAATTGGTTTTCGGCTTCCAGCCGTTCAATTTCCGTTTGTTTCTGCTGGGTTTGGTATTTGGCGTCCATCTCTTCAACCTGCCGGGAAACGTTCAGGTTAAAGATCGAATCGTTTGCCTGGGCATACAATTCATAAAAATTCAGCGATTCTTTGTACCTCCCCTGCGCTTTATAAAACTCATACAAATGGCGGTAACATATCGCCAGTTCGGGTAAGATACCTGCCTGCTCGGCATAATCTTTTGACTTCATCAGCCAGGGCGCAGCCTTTTCAGGCAAGCCCATATTCACATAAAGTTGCCCGAGGCTCCCGCTGACTTTTGAAAGCTGGGGAATTAAACCGGCAGCCTGAAAAATGGCATACGCTTTTTCAAAATTGATCTTTGCCTCTTCGCGTTTTAACTGAGCCATATAGGAATTTCCGATATTATAGTATCGGATTGCCAGCCGGGGGGTTTGCCCGTAGGGAGACTCTGTTTCAATGGCTTTGTTAAACCATTGGATGGCTTCGGGATGGTTTTTCATCATCTGGTAAACCATACCAATGTTGTTGTAGCGGATCCCCAGTGTCCGGTGGTCGGAAAGCGAATCAAGCAGGCCCAGCGACTGAAGATAGTAGTCGAGCCCGGTTTCGTACTTTCCCCAGTCGATGTACATTCGCCCCAGGTTATTAAGCGAAGTGGAAATGTCTCTTTTATTGCCGCTTTCCAAGTCGATCTGGTAAACATCCTGTAACAGGCTGATGGCTTCTTCGTAGTTTCCCTCCCCATGAAAGATTACGGCCATATCGTTTTTCGCGTTGGCCAGTTGGGACCGGTAACTGCTTCCTTCAAAAAAGGATACAGCCTTTTCGGTGTAATAACGTGCCCGGCTGTTTTCATCCAATGTGAGGTAATTCGTCCCAATATCATTATACAAACTACCCAAAAAGAAGGTGTCAACAGGCTCAAGATTTTCGGCGATAGAAACGGCTATCAGCAGGTATTCGTTGGAACGGCCAAGGCTGTCGGTGTAGTAAAAAGCATCGCCCACAGCACGGGCAGTTCGGGCATGTAATAAAGTTTTAGGGCATATTTTACCAGCTTCATCAAGTAATTGAAGGGAAAAGGAAAGGAGTGCGGCGGGGTCCTCCTCCATTTGCCCGGTTAACTCTATTCCTGTGTGGATTTTTTCTAATCCCGACTGCTGGTTATACAGAGCCTGTAAACTGTCGGTAACAGAAACAGCGGGGATTGAAAAAATGAATAAAGGAAAAAAAAAGGGTAGGGTTTTGATACAATTCATGTTGGTTGGTTTTTCATTTCTCCAAATATAATGAAGAAATCATAAAAAATATTTCCTGAAACTCGAAAAGTATGTCTGTGTTTCCTCAAAATATGTGATTGTATGTATTTTATAAAAAATCGCACCCCGACATTCACAATCGGGGATTCCGTTTTCCATCAATGATATCGTTTTTTAGGGAGGTAACAGCCTGCTTAATTGAGTCGGGGATCAGGGCGTCAAATTTGTGATATGGAGCCAAAGCAACACCGTGATTGGCCAGTGTTCCTAAGTGTACCATTTCAACATCAGCCTGGCCGCTAAGATATTGAACCGTTACTGTGTAAATGGTTGTGTCGAGGCGTTTGATGCACGAAGAAAGTAAAATATCCTTCACATCGGGCAGGGAATAATATTGATCGACGTCGATTCCGACACCCCATTTTCCGTTGGCTTTTGCGGCCCGCAGGGAGCCATTGCCCGCGTTGCCTGCCAGTACGGCAATAACATCAGCACCCTGATAATTAACGAGGCTGTCGCCCACAAGGTAGCCAAGGCCGTCGTCGTCAAAACTGTTGAGGATGGAAAGCCGGAACCCAACCTCCCGGCTAAAACTGTTGTTAAAGTGGTTCACTCCCATTTCGTATGCCTCAAACAAACGGCGAACCGGCGGCAGGTCCATCCCGGCCACTATTCCGACAACCGGCTGTTCAGGATCGTTCAGCTCGGCCCAGGCAGCAGCCAGAAAACCAAGCGGGAAGCATGCTTCCTCACCCGCATAGTCGATGCTCCGAACATTTTTGAGATCGCCGGTATACCGGTCGTCGACAATGACGAATTTCATTTCAGGATTGTTTCGGGCGGTTACGAGCATTTCGGCTTCAGCTACCATGCCTCCAAGTACCAGCAAGTCGACACCCTGTTTGGGAAATTCATCCATAACCTCCTGTAAACCGGATTTTGCCGAGAGAAAGAGGGTGTCAAACTCGAATTCATCGAACGCCATCATAATCCCTTTCCGGCAATTTTCCCTCCAGCCGGCATCGGAATATCCTTCGCCAAAAACAAACATGCCTACTTTGGGTTGATCGCGGTCGCTCCGGTCGCAGGCGATTACTATCAGTAAACAGAAAAAAATCAAAAGATAAGTCCACTCCCGCTTGAACACCGTAAGAATATTCATGTGTATTAATGTCAGTTAACGCTGTCTCATTTCAATTATTCAACAAAGAGAAACACAAGTTAGTTTTTTTTAAAAAAAAACCCAAAAATCCCGGAAAATTTGCACACCTCAGACAGAAACCGGACAGGGACCAATGATCCGTTTATGACCGTTTCGACCTGGGTGTCCGTCTGCATTCAGCGAAGCGGAATAAGAATTAAAAATCGATGTACGTCAAATCTGTTGTTTCAATGGATCCCTCCTCTCCTGATAGCCATCGGGCTTCCCTACTTATGACAGAATTGCATAAAATGCTGTATGCGAAAGAAAT